>JBEIPP010000076.1:0-14434 GCA_040376995.1 Flavobacteriales bacterium | reverse complement strand
TGGGCAATTATGGAAAATTGAATCCTCTGAAATAATATTGATTGGAGTTTCAATACAATGAAAGACTGTGTCTAAGTTTTTAAGAGTTCCGCCATAAGCTTCGCCTATAGCTTGTAATCCTAAACAAACTCCTAGAATACTTTTTGAAGCACCGTAAATTTTTATTAATTCAGGCATTATGCCTGCATCTTTTGGTAAACCTGGACCAGGTGATAATAAAATTTTATCATAGGCCTTAACAGCATCAATAGAGATTTTATCATTTCTAATGACATCGAACGGAATATCACTTACTTTTTCAATTAAATGAACTAGGTTGTAAGTAAAGCTATCGTAATTATCTAATACTAATAATTTCATTTGTTTGAGATTGTAAGGTTATTAATTTTTTCGGCTTGTTGTATTGCTTTTTTTAAAGCTGAGACTTTATTATTGATTTCTTGTAATTCACTTTCTTCGTTGGAGGAGACTACGATGCCTGCTCCGGCTTGATAATACAATGTGTTATCTTTACTTAAAAAGGTACGAATCATAATAGCATGGTTTAAATGATTATCATGACTCATAAAACCAATACAACCACCATAAAATTCCCGAGATTGACTTTCGTATGTATCAATTAATTTTAAGGCTTTATATTTTGGTGCACCTGATAGAGTTCCTGCTGGAAACGTTCCTAATAAGACTTCAAAAGGATGAAAGACCGTTTTCTTTTTTCCAATGACTTTACTGACTAAATGAATGACGTGAGAATAGAACTGTGTTTGTTTGGATATTTTTAATTCAACACCTGTACAATATTTACTTAAATCATTGCGAGCTAAGTCAACTAACATATTATGTTCAGCTACTTCTTTTGGATCGTTTAATAATGCTTTTGCTTTTAATAAATCATCTTCATCATTTCCTGTGCGCTTGTAGGTTCCAGCAATTGGATGAATTTCGGTAACGTTGTTTTGAATGACTAATTGTGCTTCAGGAGAGGAACCAAATATTTTGAAACTACCTAAGTCGAAATAAAATAAGTAAGGTGAGGGGTTAATGTTTTTTAAAGCGCGATACACATTAAATTCATCACCCACAAAAGATTGAGAGAATCGTCTAGATAAGACCAATTGAAACACATCTCCTTGTTGACAATGTTCTTTAGCTTTTGCAACTAAGTTTTTATAATGTTCATCTGTGATAGGCGAAGTTGTTTCATTAACAGTAGAAAAAGAAAATTCACTCACCGTTGATAATTGTATTTTTTCAGAAACATCTTGTAATTGTTGTTTAGCTTT
This sequence comes from Flavobacteriales bacterium, assembly GCA_040376995.1. Classification (GTDB taxonomy): domain Bacteria; phylum Bacteroidota; class Bacteroidia; order B-17B0; family Aurantibacillaceae; genus UBA4416. The sequence goes on along the minus strand of JBEIPP010000076.1, from coordinate 13,151 downwards.
GTTGTCCGTGTAATGATGACTAATCACATGTAGCGTGTTTGTAGTATGATTAAAAACTAAAATAATACCGTACACATGATATAACAATTCAGGAATATCTAAAGATTTATGATTGCTGTTCAAACGAATATCTTCGGCGTAGTTCACAATATCATAACCAGTGTAGCCAAATAAGCCTGCATAGCAAAAAGGAAGATGTTGAGTTTCGTACTCAAATTTATTTTTAAAGTCAATTAAATGCTTCAACAATACTTCCTTGTCAAAAGTGATGGCTGTTTTAGTGTAGGTTTCGTTAACCGTAGTTTTTAAAATACTATTCTTTAAAGAAATAGAAGCCAAAGGATTTAAACAGATGTAGGAATAATGTCCATCCTTGCTATTGTAATCCGAACTCTCTAATAGTAATGCATTTTGATATGTATCTCTCAATGCTAAGTATAAAGCGACTGGTGTTTTTGTGTCGGCTAGTATTTGATTTATGTGTGTATGTAGCTTCATTTGTATATTTTTTATGGTTGTGATTAAAAACAAAAAGCCCGCTGTTGTATGAACAGCGGGCTTTTGAAATGCCTGTAAGTATATAATATCTTAGCTGTTCATGTATTTACATGAAGGCCACCAAAATTTATTTAAAAAAATATTTTTCATTTTATAATACAAATATAATACGAATTTTTTATAAAGCAAATTATTTTTTGATTTTAACAACTAAAATTAGTTCCCTTCCATCAAACCTCTTCCTGTTTTTTGAATTTTATTGTCACGTTTTAAATCGGCAATAATTTTATCCAAAACCCCGTTAATAAAGGTTTTACTGTTCGGGGTGCTATATTCTTTTGAGATGTCAATGTACTCGTTTAGCGATACTTTTACAGGAACATTGCTCGCATTCATAAATTCAGCAATAGCCATTTTCATTAATAAAATATCCATCGCTGCAATACGATCTAATTCCCAGTTTTTTGTTTTCCCGTCAATGAGTTTATCATATTCTTTATCACCAGCAATTGTTTTTCTGAATAATATTGATATGAATTGCGTATCATCTTCTTTATCTTTATACAAAGGCACTAATTTTAAAACTCCTGTAAAATTTTCAAAAGTTCTTGAAACCATTGAGAATGCTCCAAATGTATCGTCAGCCCAATGAATGTTTTTTTCCTCAAATAAATGGTTTAATAAATCGTGTTCGTATAAAAATTCTGTAGCCACTGAAATCAAAAACTGTTTATCTTCTTTAGCAGAAGGCGTTGTTGATGCCATATAGTTTTTATACAAATCAGTAGCTCTTAGTTCGGCATATAATTTACGAACTAAATCGAAATCACTTTGCCAAGAAATTTTACGGTTAGCAACCTCTTTTTTTAGTTCTTCGCTGCGTGTTAACGATACTAAAACAACGTTTTCAATAAAACGTAAATTAGGTTCTAAATCTTCTTTACTGGGTAAACGCTTGTTTTTGTTTTCTTCGGTTACTAAAAGAGCCGTGTGGTGAATGTCTGTAAATAAAACTAATATATACAAATACAAATCATAAATTTTATCTAAACTCTTAAATAATTCTTTTTCATAAAATACAATATCTGGTTTTTCTTGCTGAAAATAAGAATACAAGGTTTGCATTGTTTTTATTCGAAGGTAACGTCTGTTTAGCATAAAGAACGAAGGTTATTTGTTGGATTATTGTTGTTGAATTATTGATTTATGGAGTGCTTGAATTGTTAGTTAAAGATGAATATTTAAGAGAGTTGTTTTAACTCTTTAACTTAAATATTCATCAAATCAATAATTGGTTACATTACCGCATTAATTCTGGCAATACTTTCAATACGTTGTTCTGCAATTTTATTGGCAGCTGCGTATGTTGGTATGTTTTGCGCTTTTGCTGTTTGAATAATATTCCAAGTTGTGCCATAAATTTTTTCGGCATGAGCCATGGCACGCTCTCTGTTATATCCTTCTAATTCGTAGTATACATTGATGATTCCACCAGCATTTACAACAAAATCAGGGGCATATAAAATGCCTTTTGATAATACTAATTCGCCATGCTTTTTCTCATCAGCTAATTGGTTATTAGCAGCACCACAAATAATTTTGCATTTTAATTTAGATAAAGTATCATCATTTACCGTTGCACCTAAAGCACAGGGAGCGTAAATATCGATATCTAAGTCAAACATTTTATCAGCTGCTACAAATTCGGCTTTATGTTTTTCTACAGCTGTTTTAATTCTTTCCTCGCTTATGTCGTAAACATAAACTTTAGCACCTTCTTTTGAGATATGCTCAACTAAATGCATTCCAACATTTCCAATACCTTGCACTAATACTTTTTTTCCTGCTAAGCTGTCGGTTCCGTAAATTTCTTTAGCACTAGCTTTCATACTTACGTAAACTCCGTATGCCGTAACAGGAGAAGGATCTCCGCTACCTCCCATATTTTCAGGCAACCCACTCACGTAGTCAGTTTCCATTTTAATCATTTCCATATCGCGGCTATTCATTGCCACATCTTCTGCAGTAATATATTTACCTCCTAAGCTGTTTACAAACTTGCCAAAACGACGTAATAAAGCCTCTGATTTAATTTTGCTAGAGTCGCCAATAATTACTGCTTTACCACCACCTAAATTTAAACCAGCAACTGATGATTTGTAAGTCATGCCTCGTGATAAACGTAAAACATCTATCAATGCATCCATTTCGTTATTATAATTCCACATCCGGGTACCACCCATTGAAGGACCTAAAACGGTATTATGAATAGCAATAATTGCTTTTAGGCCAGTAGCATTATCATTGCAAAATAAAATTTGCTCGTGATTGTTTACGAGCATTTGTCCAATAACTGGATTTTGAGTTAAGCTTGAGTCTTTAAGGTCTTTTACTTCCATGGTGGAGCTATTTAAATTCGGCGCTAATTTAGGGTTTATTTGAATAAAAAATAATTTTTTTTGATTTTATAGTTGTATTAAAAACTATCATTAAATTCGAGGTTTAATTTTGAGAAAAATACTAAAATATTTATTTCTGGCTTACCCGTTGTTTTCCATTGCTCAAAAAAACATGACTGGGACAAAAGACTTTTATATAAAAGTAGCACCAACTTATGGTTTTATATATGAGCATAAAAGTACTATTGGTAATTTAGTAAAAGGTTATAGCACGGGTATTGAAGTAGATTTTGTTAAACCTACAACAGGAACCAAACGTTGGCACCGAGAAAATAACTTCCCTGAAGTTGGCTTATCTTTTAATTTTATAGATTTTTCAAATCCTAAACAGTTGGGTTATTGTTTTGCTTTATCACCTTATGCTGAAATTCCTTTGAACAAAAAAGTTAGAGCCTCTCGCCCAGTTTTACGAGTTTGTTGGGGCGTATCTTATTTAACTAAAAAGTTTGATATTGATAATAATCCAAAAAATATTGCCATTGCTAGTCATTGGAACACTTATGTGCAATGGAAGTTATTATGGCATTTAAATATTAATAACAAATTAAGATTTGAACCAGGTATTTCGTTTGCTCATGCTTCTAATGGTCGTTCTCAAGTCCCTAATTTAGGATTAAACGTTGCATCGTTAAATTTAGGTTTAACCTATAAAATTAATGGAGAAGTAACAAAGTCAGATTTAATAGATTCTAGCTCAGTATGGGATAGTAAACACGAGATTTTAATTTGGGATGCAGTTGGGTTTAATGAGCATGAGCCTCCAGGAGGACCGAAATATTTTTCTAATACATTTGGTGCAAATTATTATTATAATGTTAGAAATACTCATAAATGGGGTGGAGGTATTGATGTGTGTTATGATACCCAAAATTATTATCATATGGAAAACGGCGGTTATCCTGCTAAAAACTGGACAGATATACTTCAGTTAGGGGTAAAAGTTTGTTATGCTTATAATATTGGTCGGATAAGTCTTCCAATTGAAATGGGTTATTATGCGGTTTCAAAACCTAAAGAAGATGGCCCTATTTTTCATCGTTTGGGAATTAGATATTTTTGTAAAAACGGTTTAATGATTAATTTTACAATGAAATCTCATTGGGCTGTTGCTGCCCATTTTGATTACGGAGTTGGATATAGATTTAGTGTAAAAAAGAAAAAAGTAAATGTATTATAAGTTAATCATATTCATAATTGGCATGTCAATTTTTGTTTCTTGTAAAAAAGAAAACATGGCAGATTGTTTTACTTCAACAGGTAAAACAAATGTAATTTATCATGATGTGAAAGATTTTAATTGTATTGAATTAAGTAACAAAATGGATTTATACCTTACTCAAGGTTCTGCATTTGAAGTAAAAGTAGAAGCTGGAGCAAATATGCAAAAGCTTATTAAAACTGAATTAGAAGGGGAAACACTGAGAGTAAATAATCACAATACTTGCAATTTTGTTAGAGGATATGATCATAAAATTAGTGTGTATGTAACTGCCCCGTATTTTAAACATATTAAACATGCTGGTTTAGGAACTATTAAAAGTGTGAATACAATTATTCAAGATGAAATTTCATATAGAAATGAAAATTCAGGAGACTTGAAATTAGATGTAAATACAAAGAAAATTTTAGGTAGTTCTCGCGGCAATGGTGATACTTATTTGACTGGAATTACTGAAAAATTAGAAGTTGACTATAATGGTACAAATTATTTGTATGCAGATGGTTTAAATGTAACTAGCTATATTTATTTATCCAGTTTAACAATTGGTCATACTTATGTTAAAGCGCCAGAAAATGGATTAATGGATGTTATTATTGAAAGATCAGGTAATATTTATTACAAAGGAAATCCCAAAACGATTCATCTAACGAGAAAAGACAAAGGAAATTTAATTAAGGAATAACCCCTCGTTTGTCTTCGAATCACAACAATTTTTAACGTTGAGCTCTGCACTAAAAGTTGTATTTTTACGTTATAGCAATTATGGGGTTTAATAAAATTTATTACTGTTTCATTTTTATAGTTTTTACACTAAAACTAATATCTCAAGATGATTATGTAAATGATAATCAAATGCGATATGAAGATTGGACTTATAAATCCTATATCAAAACAGTTCAATTACATGAGTCGTCATTTGATGCAAATCCAGCAATTATGCAATTAAATGGTTCTGAATTATTAGAATTAAGTTTTGATGATTTAGAAGCCGATAAAAAAGAATATTCTATCAGTTTTGTTCATTGCGATGCAAATTGGGCGCCTTCAAATTTATTAAATGCTGAGTTTATGAATGGTTTTTTTGAAGCAAATATTATAAATTTTAATTACTCAACTAATACTATTCAAAAATACACACACTATTCTATTTTATTTCCGCAAAGTAATATGCAGTTTACAAAATCTGGAAATTATATTGCTTTTGTGTACGAAGATAATAACAAAGAAAAAATTGTTTTAACTAAACGCTTTATGATTTATGAAAATAAAGTGACGGTTGTATCTTCGGTTAGACAAGCCATGGGAAATGATGAACAATATGAAAAACAACATATTGATTTTACTATTTTAAATAGTCAATATGAGCTAACCAATCCTTTTACTGATTTGAAAGTGGTAATTACTCAAAATAATAGATGGGATAATGCCGTTAACAACATTAAGCCAACGTTTGTGGAACCAGGTAAATTAACCTATTTATTAGATGATAAATCAACGTTTAATGGGGGAAATGAATTTAGATATTTTGATACACGTTCATTAAGAACTTATACAGAGAGGGTTTATGATATTCGAAAAGACAGTGTTTATATCTATCATGTAGAACTAAAAAATGATGAATTAAAGTCATTTAAAAATTATAGTTTTTATAATGATTTAAATGGTGGCTTTTTAATAAAAAATCAAGATATGATTGGGAGTCCTGATATTGAAGCTGATTATGCTTGGGTGCATTTTTTCTTACCATACGATAATGCACAAGGCGCTGGTAATTTTTATGTTTTAGGTAAATTAACTGAGTGGCGATTAAATAAAACAAATCGTATGACTTATAATTACAAGAAAATGGGCTATGAATGTAGTTTGTTTATAAAACAAGGTTATTATAATTACAACTATGTTTATTTAAAGGATGATAAAAAAGGAGGTGATGAAACCTTTAGCGAGGGTAATCATTGGGAAACAGAAAATGATTATGCAATCTATGTGTACCATCGACAAAGAGGTACTTATTACGATCAATTAGTTGCAATTAAACGACTGAATTCCTTGAGAAGATAATGGATTAAAATACATCAAGCATTTGAAGTATATCTTTAAACAAAGGTCTTTCATCTATTTGTTCTTTTAAACAAGTGTTTTTTAAATCAATCAAACATAGAAAAAGAGCTTCCTTTTTTTTATTTTCTAGCACAAGGTTTAATAAGTCTTCCATTAAGCATCCAAAAGCTCTCACATCTAATTTTTCAAATAGATGTGAGGTTTTGTTACTAACACCATAATACGTTGCCGCCCCAAAATCGCCAAAGATTGTATTGGCTTCATCATCAATCAAAGTGTTATGTGCATACAAATCGCCATGCATAATCCCTTTTGAATGCAAGTGCATAGCTGTATTTGCAATAGCTTGAGAGATTTTTAAAACAGATTCAGGAGAAAAATGAGTTCCTGGTTTAAAAATGTCTCTTGTGCAAGTATCAAAACTTGGGGGACCAGCTAAATTTTTATATTTGGCAGGAATAAGCTCTAGTAATAAACCTATTTTTTGTTGAGGATGATGATTTAATTTTCCAATTACTGTTACTAAATGTTTATGGCTACCAGCAGCTATGCAGGCATTCATCTCATCTTCAGGAAAACCATCGCTAGTAACTTCTCCTTTAAAAACTTTAATAGCAATGTCTTTTTTGATGTTAGATTCAAACCATGTTGCTCTCGAAATAATACCTGAAGCTCCTTCTCCTAAAGTTTCTTTTACTTCTATGTTTTTCCATGAAATAAAAGGTAACTCTTCTTTTAAATTGATTTTTTTGCAAAAAGGATTTCCAGAAAATGCTAACCATGATAATCGAGGCATGGATAATAACCACTCTGGAAATTGAGTGAGCTGGTTTGCGGAAATTCGAAGTAATGCTAAGTTTTTGCAATTGGCCATTTCAATTGGTAAATCTTGAAGTTGATTTCCTGCAAGAGCTACTTTTTGTAACCGAGAGCATTTACCAATACTTTTGGGTAAGCGATTGATTTGATTATTGGTTAAGATTAGCCATTGCAAATGCTCTGGAAAAGCCCGTTCTGAAATAGTATTGATTTGATTAGATTTAAATCCAATCATCGTTAATTTAGGGCATTGAGATAAAACTTCAGGAAACACACTAAAATTATTTTCAGAGAAAAATGCAATCTTTAAATTTTTAAATTCTCCAAAGTTATCTGGCAAATGAGATAATTGATTGTTAGATAAATCTAAGATTTCTAAAGTGTCTGCTAATTCAAATAGTTCTATTGGAAATGATTTGAGATGACAAGATAAACGAATTGTTTTTGCTCCTTTTAATTCTCCTGAATGAAGTTGCTCTAAACTATTCATGCAGATTGATATTAAAGTATGTTATATAAAATCCTACCTACTAAAAAGTAAATAGAAATTCCAATAATATCGTTTAATGTAGTAACAAATGGGCCTGTTGCTAAAGCGGGATTGATTTTAAAACGATTCATCATTAATGGCACAAAGGTTCCTAAAAAAGAGGCGCATAAAATAACAGTTAATAAAGCAACACTAACAGTGCTAGCTAGCGCCCAAGACTCACTAATTAATACATTATATCCTAAAATTAAAGTAGAACAAATTAATCCGTTAATTAATCCTACACTTAGTTCTTTTAATAGTTTAGGTGCTATTTTATCTGTAATCAATGTATTGTTTGCTAAGCCTTGCACTATTATAGCAGAAGATTGTACGCCAACATTTCCACCAGTTGCACCAATTAACGGTATAAAAAAAGCCATTTCAGGACGAATTTGAATTTGGTCTTCATATCCACCAATAATTCTTGAGCCCACAATTCCACCACACATACCTACTAATAACCAAGGAATTCGAGCTCTTGATAATCGCCATAAACTATCATTACTATCAACATCATCTGTAATACCACTCATTAACTGAATATCTTTTTCAGCTTCTTCGCGCATCACGTCAACCACATCATCAATTGTAATTCGACCAACTAATCTGCCTAATTGATCAACAACAGGTAATACAACTAAGTCATATTTTCTGATAAGTTCAGCAACATCTTCGCTGGAGGTAGATGTTTTTACAGAGATAACATCTCCATCAAAAATCTCTTCAATTTTAGCTAATGGATGAGAGACAATTAATTTCTTTAGAGATAGCATTCCAATTAATTTCTCATGATCATCTACCACATAAACAGCGTACAAAACATCAACGCTTTCTGTTTGTCTTCTAATCTCATCAATACAAGCGCTAACTGTTTCGTGAGCATGAACGCTCACTAACTCTTTTCCCATTAAGGAACCAGCGGTACCTTCTTCAAAGCTCATCAAATCAGCTATGTCACTGGCTTGTTCAATATCTTCAATTTGGGATAATACTTCTTCCTGAATTTCTTCTGGTAATTCGTTAATAACGTCGGCGGCGTCATCCGAATCCATATTATCTAATTGTTCGGCAATTTCCTTAGTAGAGAATGTTGCTAATAAAGCTTCACGCTTTTCCTCTTCCATTTCAAGAAGCACATCAGCAGCTTGTTCTTCCTCTAGTAAATCGTAAATAAAATTTGCTTCTTCAACTTCTAATTGATTTAAAATTAAGGCAATATCTACCGGATACAACTCACTGAGTTGAGCATTTATAAATGCATCATTTTTTTCAACAATAGCTGTTTTTAATTTGTTGAGGTATTCTGAGTTTAACTCAAATTGCATGTCTTAGTTTTAGCGTTGCTAAAGTAAGGTTTTTATGTTTGAAATAGGCTATGCTTTATTAAACTTTTGTTTAAGTAAAGCATTTAAAAAAATAACTGATAAAATGATCCCAAAACCTACGTAAAAAGTAATGGATAAATCTTTGTTTTCATGAAATAAAATACAGGCAAGGATAATTCCATAAACACCTTCCAAATTAACTGTAAGATTAATGGTATATGGCGAAAGATGCTTCATTAAGTTAACACTTGCAATAAATGGATACACAGTACAAACGCCTGCTAAAATGATAATTAATAAAATATCTTGATTAGTTATTGCAAAAAACTCAGTTGAAAAACTTCCATTAAATTGTAAGAAAATACTTAAACCTACTAAGGCCATCGTTAACTCTATAAATGATAAAACGGGAGAGGAGATAGGTTCTTTTTCATTTTGAATTAATACACCATTTAATACGCTAAATATAGAAGCAGTAAAGGCCGCCAAAATGCCTAACAAAATCCCTAAGCCATATTTGATCTCTACCGAAAAAATAAGACCAATAGCAAAAATAATAATTAAGCCAATTACTAATCCATACCAAATAAATTTACGTTTGTAAATTAGAGGTTCTGTAATTGCTGTAAATAAGGTGCCTGTGCTAAATGCTGCCATGGTTACTGAAACATTCGATACTTTAATAGCACCATAAAAACAAAGCCAATGAATACATATGATAAAACCAACGCCTGTAAGTTGTAATAATTTTTTTAGCGAAACTTTTAAACTGGCTTTAATATATACTAAATAAAATACCATCAAAAAAATGGTAATGGCAATTCTAAACCAAACTAATTGTAAAGCATCAGCGCTAATACCTTTACCAAGTATAGGCGACCAGCCCCAAATAAACACTATTAAGTGTAATAAAAAATGATGTTTACTAATGTTTTTAAGCACGCGTAAATGTAATGTTTTATTGCTTCTTGTGTTTAAATATCGCTTTTTTTAAAGTTATTTTATGTTTTAGCTTTGCCGTTTTACGGTGCAAAAAGTAGATTACTTTCCGTTTTATGAATATTTCTATTATTAATTTAACTATTTGATTTTTAATGCTTTGTAAATAGGAATTATGTTTTGATTATACTTCATCAGAATAATAAAAATAACCTATATTTTTATAATAAAAATAAACAAGTAAAAAAAATACTAATAGGACATGTACTGAAATTTATTCTAGAATGTGGTCCTAAACTAGTGTAAATTTAGTTATAGGAATAAATTTTGTATAATATCAATTCCAAAGTCCCCTCACTATTTAAATAAAAATTCATGAAAAATAATTTTACTAACTTACTAGCTAAAACATTTTTAGCAATTTCCTTTATTTTTGTTTCTAATGTATGTACCTCACAAATTACAGTATTTTCAAATACCACTGCTACTTCATGTAGTTCAGATTTTGGAACAGTATATGGAGCAACATTTTCAAGAACCATTACTACTAGTGGGTTACCTGTTGGTGGCTTAAGTACTACTGGTACTGTATTAAGGGAGGTAAGAGTGAGGTTAGGGAATTCTGTCTGTGATGATGATTTAAGTACTTATTCATTAAGTATTGTCAACCCACAAGGTGTTCGAGTTATATTGGCTAATAATCTTATGACAACAGGTACTAGCTCTTGGGTAGACATGAAATTTAGAGATGATATAGCTCTCGAGAGAATAAAAGATTATCCTACTGCAGTACAATGGGGTTATGTCCCACATTCTATTGGTTACTATGCACTTGAAACTGACGGACAATTTGCAAATTTAAATACAGGTTTAAACCCAAATGGAGATTGGCAATTTCAAATTATTGAAGGAACGAGCTCGGAGGTAACTTTTGAAAAAGTTGAATTAGTATTTGGACCTGATGTAGGGGTTGCAGATGTTACTGCTTGTTCAAGTAATAACTTTTGTTCTGGAGCTTCATGTATAGCAAATGGAGTATACAGAGGTAATAACAATGGATATGCACCAACCGACCCTCAATACCCTGGAAACACACTATCTGGATGTAGTTGGAATGGAGCGAATAATAATAGCGCATGGTTTAAATTTGTACCCACATCCACTAATGTAAAAATTACAATTAGCGGAATGTTAAATAGTACCTCGCCTGGAGATGCTGATATGCAACCAATTGTCTTAAAAGCTAATGGTTCTTGTTTAACGCCAACCCTTGTGCCAACTGGAGGTTGTGCAGCTGACCAAACCATTAACAATAGAGCATATTCAAATGATGTAGCAATTAATCCGGCACCAAATACTGGAGGTATTTCAACTGGCAATATTTATGCGAACGGAATTTCTGAAAACACAGAATTTAAATTAAGTGGCTTAACTATTGGCGATACATATTATTTATATGTAGATGGAAACGGAGGCGTATCTTCTTTCTTTTATATAGAAGTTGAAAACGGTGTTAACAATAGCTGTCCAACCAGTTGTTGTAATATAATCATAGATGGTCCATCAAGTATGTGTGTAGGCAGTGCGGCAACCACTTTTACTCAAAGCGGTGGTACCGCAGGTGGAACTTGGTCAGTTAGCCCATCTAGTGCAGGTACTATAAATTCTTCTACAGGCGTTTTCACTCCAACAACCAGTGCGGCAGCTTCTATAAACGCAACAATTTCATATAACGATGGGACATGTACCAGCAATAAGGCATTAATAATAAATCCAATTCCTACTGCATCTATAACAACGCCTTCTACTTTAACATGTACTACACCTACAATTACACTAACAGGTTCTGGTGGTGGAACATATGCTTGGTCTGGCCCAGGAATTGTGACAGGAAGCGCTACAGCAACTCCATCAGTAAACTTACCAGGAACGTATAATTTAACAGTAACATTATCAGGATGTTCTTCAACAACATCAACGTCTGTTACACAAAATACGACAGCTCCTACTCCGGGCGCTAGTAATTCTACAACTTTAACTTGTACTACTACTACGGCTCAATTAACTGGTACTGGTGGCGGCACTTATGCTTGGGCTGGAACTGGTATTACCGGAGGTGGTACTACAGCTACGCCTACGGTTAATTTACCTGGCACTTATACTGTAACTGTAACTGCTACTAATGGATGCACAGCTACTGCCAACACAACGGTTTCACAAAATACGACAGCTCCTACTCCGGGCGCTAGTAATTCTACAACTTTAACTTGTGCAACTACCACGGCTCAATTAACTGGTACTGGTGGTGGAACATATTTATGGGCTGGAACTGGTATTACCGGAGGTGGTACTACAGCTACGCCTACGGTTAATTTACCTGGCACTTATACTGTAACGGTAACTGCTACTAATGGATGTACAGCTACTGCCAACACAACGGTTTCACAAAATACGACAGCTCCTACTCCTGGCGCTAGTAATTCTACAACTTTAACATGTACAACTACCACCGCTCAATTAACTGGTACTGGTGGTGGTACTTATGCTTGGGCTGGAACTGGCATTACCGGTGGTAGTACTACAGCTACACCTACAGTTAATTTACCAGGCACTTATACTGTAACTGTAACTGCTACTAATGGATGTACAGCTACGGCTAATACAACAGTTTCGCAAAATACGACAGCTCCTACTCCAGGCGCTAGTAATTCTACAACTTTAACTTGTGCAACTACCACGGCTCAATTAACTGGTACAGGTGGAGGTAATTATGCTTGGGCTGGAACTGGTATTACCGGAGGTAGTACTACAGCTACACCAACAGTTAATTTACCAGGTACTTATACTGTAACTGTAACAGCAGCTAACGGTTGTACTGCTACTGCTAATACAACAGTTTCGCAAAATACGACAGCTCCTACTCCAGGCGCTAGTAATTCTACAACTTTAACTTGTACTACTACTACGGCTCAATTAACTGGAACTGGTGGTGGAACATATTCATGGTCAGGGCCAGGAATCACAGCTGGAGGAGCAACTGCAACACCTACTGTTAAATTACCTGGAACTTATGTGTTGACTGTAACTGCATCTAACGGTTGTACTGCTACTGCAAGCACAGCAATTACTCAAAATACGACTGCTCCTACTATCACTGCAACTAATGCAACTACTTTAACGTGTACAACTACTACTGCTAACTTAACTGGAACTGGTGGTGGAACATATTTATGGTCTGGACCAGGAATCACAGCTGGAGGAGCAACTGCAACACCTACTGTTAACTTACCTGGAAC
>JBEIPP010000212.1:0-4493 GCA_040376995.1 Flavobacteriales bacterium | reverse complement strand
AATTTAAAGAAATAAACTGCGAACGGACTGCGCACTTCGCGCAATAAAGCCACACCAAATAGCTTAGACCGTTGGCAGCAAGCCTTTAAAAAAAATGGGAGACCCACTGACAAAGGACGAGATAGAGGAATTCCTTCGGCTAATTAGCGAGACTAATAAGTCAAATACCATTGCATCTTATATACATATTAAAAATGTATTTGACAGACTATCAATTGTATTTACTCATGTGACCGTTCCAAAGGGAAAATTGCTTTTTAGATGCCGAGCTCACACGAAAAATGAAGGACTATTTACAAATCTGAATGACCTAACTTATAGAGGAGATGAATTTTATATCAAGGACTTTGGACGAGCAAATGAACCTGGACAATCAATTTTTTATTGTTCAGACGACCCGATAACAGCATTCTCAGAGACAAGTATTATTACAAGACAAAACGTAGCGGTTGACTTTGAATTTATAACGACTGGGGTGTGGAGAGCAAGAGAAGATTTCAAAGTTGCGTACATACCAGCAACAGCGGACATTAAAGGTCTAAACAAAACGATGGATGGACTTAATGACGATTTTGAAAGCTTAATGTCTAAATTCATGAATGACGGAACGGCAAATCAATTAAACGTATTGGACTACTTATCACAGGAGTTTTTGAGAAATGCACACGGGGACAGTTCCAATTACAAAATCAGTTGCGCATTTGCGAATTATATTTACAAAGCAATTTCATTTGACAGGATAATTATCGGGGGACTTTTATATTCAAGTACAATTTACAATAGACGTGGCGTAAACCTCGCATTGCTTCCAACGACAGCCGACAAATTAGAACTTGTAACAGCGAGAAAAGGAAAAATGGTAAAGACAAGCGACTCAACATATCACGAACTCGAGACAGTTGACTCGAAATGGATAACGGACACAGGAGAAATAGTTTGGAGCTAAAAGGCCAGCTGCCAACAAAATGCTTCTGCAATAGCGCGGTGACGTGTAAGTTATAAGTGTTATCTTCGTTCCACGTTTGGTGTCGGGGACAGGACGCGGCTTCGAAAGCGCGCTACTGCAGAAGCACCAACGTTGGCAGCAATGTTGTAATTAAAATAGTAAGCATGATAACACACTCGACAGAAATAATAATTTATAGAAGCAAATTTTCACTCGAATATATTCAATTCAAAAACACTTGGGTTGGAAATATACAGTCTGACTATTTTATAATTATAGTTGACTTCGCTGGACAAATACCGATAGTGACTTTCAAGTTTGATATAAGATCAAATCTTAAATCGAGATTAAGTTCAGACCAAATAGCGGATACAAAACTAGTAATAGAGGACTGGGACAGTATTGAGTATTTACAAATGTCTGGCGAGATGTCACGTAAACTGAACCTTGAGTTATCAAAAATAAACAACTACGGACAAGGTAAGACATACATGGAATTCATAACTAGTGACAACGAAGTTAAGAAACATCAAGTTGACGTTCATTTAAATGATACAGATGTTAAGTTTATGAATTTAAAACAATGATACAACACAGCTGCCAACAACATGTATGCGCTATGGCTTTGAAAATTGTTTTAACTTTATAGGATAGAAAAGCCACAGCGCATACACAGACCGTTGGCGGTCATGCAAAAAAATAGCGTATAAATGACATGGACATAGAAGTATTCTTTGAAAAATTATTTATTAATTCGGAATTGGCAGACAAAATATGCGAAGACCTGAATTTGAAAAGAGAACAATACAGCAGACTATCAAATCAACTAAGTTTAGAACGAGAGAAGGAGATTAAAGAAATTCAAAGAATAAGATCGCTTTATCATAATAAAAAGAACTTGAACGGGTTTAGATTCCCCGACTTTAGTTCATTTTACAAATGGTACAAGCATCAACATGAGCTTCAACGCGGAGAATGTTATTACTGTAAAGTGGACGAAAAAGTAATAGCGACTCTTTTTCAGAAAAAATATCAAAATAGAAAAAGACTTAACCGAGGAAATCACTTAGAGATAGAAAGAAAAGACGCCCTTAAAAATACTTATGACTCGATAAATTGTGTTTTAGTTTGTTATTTCTGTAACAATGATAAGAGTGACATTTTTAATGAATATGAATATCTGGAGTATCTAAAGGACCGTAAAAGATTCTTGAATAGTCAATATGAAGAAATAAATAGAATGCCATGAAATATCTTATCCTAGTCTTTCTATTAACTTTTTGCTTGAAAGGAAATTCTCAAAATTTAATAACAGTAACTCAGATTCCTAAGGTAGTACCTGAAGGAAAAAAATGGATATTGAAGACTAACCAGAAAATACTTATTGAAGTTAATAATAGTTCTCTTATCGCAGGAAATCGTTGTCACTCATATTTGTTCTCAAGTCCACACATAGTTACCGCCATACTTGAGGGCAATTATGGTAATCCAGTTGCTGGATATGGATTGTTGTCTAAAACATTGGAGAAGGAGCCATATACAAATGATTACACATATAGTATAACTCCGTTAAGCATTGTTGACAATAATTTTAACCTGAGCTCTTTAAAGGATTATTCTATTGAAACCGTTGGTGAAAGACAAGTTGCTTTTATGTCTGGTCAGAAAGTTTATGTCAGCGGTTGTTTGACTAGTGTTCAATTTTTTGAATCAAACATGACCCAAAACGAGTTACAAATTGCTAATCAAAAAAAGAGCGAACTTGAACTTAAAGCCAAATCATTGGAGTATAAGCCAGTTGGAAATCGGTTAGTCACTATTACAAAGAGTTCTCTAAATGGGAAGGATGATTGGGAAAATCGCGGAATAACAGGTCTTACAAAAGTTATTATTCGTGATAAAAAAGATGAATTTATACTAATCAATGCCAAGGGCGTGATTACTAATTATGGTATTGGAAACAAAAAGAACTTGGAAAACGGACAGCAAGAGTTTGAAATAGGAAGATTTGACAGAGCAACTTTAACCTTTAAAGACGACCAAGTAATTATGTCTTTACGGACTGTGCATCATAAAGACATGGGATACACAGATGTCTACATTGATGGGACTATCGAATTAATATCAGATGAAGATGTGGACATCATTCTGAAGCAAATTCAACAGTCCGTGAAAAAGGGGTTAAATACTGACTTGAGAAACTAAAAATCAGGTAATGCACGAACCGCCAACAAAAGCTATAACCAATGGCGGGTGATGAGTAAGTATAAAGTTTTATCTTCGCTACTACGTTTGGTCACGGTGGACAATTACGGTTTCAAAAGCCGCCACTGGTTATAGCCAAACGTTAGCAGCAAAAAATTAAATGCGGCAAAAACATAATTCAGTTTATACTTTGAAGAAAATTTATTTCAAGATAAATCGGGCGTTTGCTTTAAAAGAGCAGAACCAATCAAGCAATAATTTTTAAACTTGAACTTTCGCACTTTTCAAGCAATGAGAATTCGAGCAGATAAAATCACTTTCAGTTTTTGTTTTGAAATATTTTCTTTTCAAGTCGTTCAGAGTTTTTGCTTTAAAAGATTTGGCCATCGGCAAGCAATTTTGTCTTGCTTGGAACAACTACTCATTTCAAGATAGAGTTCCAATACTCTAGAATTTTCAGCTGCTAACAACAGCTATTTGTTATGGCTTTTTGTTATGGCAAATGAAATTGGAATTAATAAATTTAAAGAAACAAACTGCGAACGGACAGAGCACTTCGCGCAATAAAGCCACACCAAATAGCTTAGACCGTTGTGGGCCATAAATATTCGGACAAATGAGATTTCAATCAATTGTAATCATATTAATTTTCTTTTCATGTACGACCGAGAAAAAAAGGGTGAGTGACACTGCTGACAAAAAAGAATTAATTGGAATGTGGCAGGACTCACCTGAAATTGCATCCGGTTACACAGACTACTATAAGTTTTTTGACAACGGGGACTTCTCTTTTAACTACAACGAAATGATTTGTGACAAAAGGACAATTGACTATTCCGGTACTTGGGAATTAATGACTAGTGATGACCTAAGACTGACAATTAAAAAGAAAACAATTGTTGTTGGAGGAAAATTAGTTTCCACCGAAGGAGCAGGTTCCTGCGCTTCAGAATTTCAAATCGAAGGTGGAGAAGTAAAGACTATTGAATTAAAATATTTCGAAACTCAAGTCATTAAACTTTCATTTATCACGGTTGACAGTGAGAAAAGAGATTTAAAAACAAGGACTTTTGACAAGAGACAATTTTGGAAACTGAGAGACGACCCCGCACCGTATTAATGGCGAAAATAAAATTACGGCCCACAACAACATGTATGCGCTATGGCTTTGAAAATTGTTTTAACTTTAAAAGATAGAAAAGCCACAGCGCATACACAGACGTTAGCAGCAAAAAATTAAATGCGGCAAAAAATTATTCAGTTTAAACTTCGCAGGAATTTTATTTCAAGATAAATCGGGCGTTTGCTTTAAAAGAGCAGAACTAATCGAGCAATAATTTTT
>JBEIPP010000192.1:0-5496 GCA_040376995.1 Flavobacteriales bacterium | reverse complement strand
TGGGTATGATAACACAGAGTTGATGAAAGAAGCAACCGAGCGTTTAGATAGAATTACAAAGCAGTTATATATTCAATCAAAATCATTTGATGAGGTGGTGAAAATGGCTAAAGGAAAAGAAAAATTAATTGCTTCTATTCCAGCTATTATGCCATTGAACAATAAAAATTTAAAGCATGCACCAAGTGGTTATGGATGGAGAACGCATCCGATTTATAAAACACAAGAGTTCCATCCTGGAATGGATTTTACTGCAGAGCAAGGAACGCCAATTTATGCGACGGGCGATGGAGTAGTAGAGGTTGCAGATGCTTCTGCTCAGGGATATGGAAATCACGTGGTTATTAATCATGGCTTTGGTTATAAAACGTTATACGGACACATGAGCAGAATGGCATCTAAGCCAGGATTGAAAGTAAAACGTGGAGATTTAATTGGTTATGTTGGTAGTACAGGTTTAAGTACGGGGCCACATGTGCATTACGAAGTTATTAAAAATGGAGAAAAAGTAAATCCAATTAATTTCTATTATAACGATTTATCTCCTGAGGAGTATCAAATTATGTTAGAGCTTTCATCTAAATCAACGCAATCATTCGATTAATGAACTCAACGTATAAGATTGGATTTTACACAGCTATATCGTTGGTGATTGCTAATATGATAGGCACAGGTGTGTTTACCAGTTTAGGTTTTCAATTGTTTGATATTCATTCGGTATTTAGCATTTTGGTATTGTGGTTGTTAGGTGGTATTATTTCTTTTTGCGGTGCTTTAGTGTATGGTGAACTAGGAGTAGCTATTCCTAGAAGTGGAGGAGAGTATGTGTATCTATCTAAATTAATTCATCCTAGTGTTGGTTTTATGTCGGGTTGGGTGTCTTCTACCGTTGGTTTTGCTGCGCCAGTGGCATTGGCATCTATGGCCTTAGGAACTTATGTCAATAAGATTATTCCTACAATTAATATTACAGTTTGCGCCTTAACAGTTGTGGCTGTTATTACTTTAGTACATGGGATGCATTTAAAAGTTGGTAGTGGCGTACAAAAAACATTAACGGTTTTGAAAGTAGCTGTTATTGTTTGTTTTATTGTGGCGGGTTTGATTCATACACCAAGTCATGAAATTTCTTTTTTGCCTCAGTCAACTTCGATGAGTGAAATATTTAGTGCTGGTTTTTGGGTGTCATTAGTGTATGTGTTATATGCTTATAGTGGTTGGAATGCAGCTTCCTACTTAGCAGGCGATATGCAAAATCCTCAAAAGAATTTACCGAAAGCTTTGTTGTTAGGAACATTTATTGTTACGGTTATTTATGTACTATTAAATTTTGTGTTTCTGTATAGTGCACCTATGAGTGAGTTGACAGGCGTGTTAGAAATTGGGCATGTAAGTGCTGCTCATATTTTTGGTGAATACTTCGGTAAAATGATGAGTTTGATTATTGCATTTTTATTATTATCATCTATCAGTGCGATGATTATGGCTGGCCCTCATATTATTAAATCCATGGGCGAGGATTTGCCAATGTTGCATGTATTAGCAAAAACAAATAAATACTATGTGCCTTATATGGCTGTGATTACTCAATCTGCTATTACAGTGTTATTAATTTTTACCGCTCAGTTTGAAGCAGTGTTAACAGTTGTTGGATTTAGTTTAAGCATCTTTACCTTTTTAACGGTGAGTAGTGTGTTTATTTTAAGAAAAAGAAAAATAGAGAACACAGGTTATAAAACTTGGGGTTATCCAGTAACACCTTTAATCTTTTTAGCTTTGAATGGTTATACAATTTATAAAGTTCTAGAAATGAAGCCTACCGAATCGTTATTAGGATTATTAAACGTAGCGATTGGCGGAAGCGTTTATTTTATTGGAAAATCATTGTCAGAAAAAAAACAAAAGAATTATGTTGAAACAAATTAGTGCATTAGTTACTGTTGTATTATTTATTGCAGGATGTTCTTCAACGGCTTCAGACAATAATACCGAAGTAAAAAAAGAAACTGTTAAAGTTGAAGCGGCGGTTGAAACTCCACTAAATGATTCACTTCCAATTGTAAAAACAATGGAGTTGCCAGTTAACGATTCGTTAAATGCTATTGCGGATATTATGTCTGGTATTGTGGATGATAGCCCTATATATCAATATGTTCAATCAACAGCAGATTTTAAAGTATTTAGTAAAAACTTTGATAAGCGTTGGATGAAATATGATTCAACCCGTTTAATGAGTTTGAAAAAGTTTAAGGAAAATGAAATTTCAAAAGTGGTGAAGCCTCAAACAACTTTGTTTTATCCTTTCTCTGGACCAGATATTTTACATGCGCAAACTTTTTTTCCTGAAGCAGATAAATACGTGATGATTGGATTGGAGCCAGTTGGTAGCTTACCTGAATTTAAAAAAGAAGAAACGGATTCATTAGATGCTTATTATAATAAAGTCAATACATCTTTAAATGCCATTTTAAAATTCAGCTTTTTTAGAACAGAAAGTATGAGTAAAGATTTAAAAAATAAAGAAGTAGATGGAACCTTACATTTATTGTTTTTGTTTTTAAAACGAACAGGTAATCAATTTAGTTCAGTGAATCCTGTAACGGTAGATAGTATAGGGAATATTCAGTTTGTAAAATCATTTGCAGATTTGAAGAAATTAAAAACCAATACAAGAGGAGTAGAAATTAAATTTAATGATGTTCATCATCAACCAAAGACTTTATATTACTTTTCTTTAAATGCAGCGGATGGTGGATTAAAAAGCAATAAAGGTTTTATGGCTTACTTAAAAAATATGGGAACGGTAAATACTTATTTAAAAGGTGCATCGTATTTAATGCATAAAGATTATTTTTCGATGATTAGAAAAGTGATTTTAAGCCAAAGTCAACATGTAATTCAAGATGATAGTGGTATTGCTTTTCATTATTTTTTGGATGATACTAATAAATGGAATTACTCCTTCTTTGGTCAGTATTTAAAGCCAATTACCATGTTTGCTCAATTTTATCAAAAAGATTTAGATTCGTTGTATAAGCAACAAGGTGCTAAACCAATTGGGTTTGGTATTGGATATAACTTTAAGGATAAGAATAGTAATTTTATGATTGCTACTAAGCAAAATTAATGTATAATATTTTGTCACTTCGAGCGTAGTCGAGAAGTGTTTTTTAGTAAATCTTCTGTTTTTACTGCTTCGAAAATGACAGATTTTAACCATTATAATTTTACCCACAGTTTCAAATCGCCATTATATGCATCTTGTAATTTAGTATAAGAACTTGGGACTTCAAAATTATTACCGTGATAGGTAACTAAACGTGTGCCTGTTTTTGCTTTATCTAATTGTTCGTCCGTATAATTTAAGTATTTTAAATACAAACTTTCTTCTAATGGCACTTCATCATTTAATCGTTTGGCAAATTCCAAGTTTTCGTAAAAGGGATTGAATAAGTAAAAGGCATCGTAATTTGAAAAGTCAATATCTAAAATGTTTGAATGTAAAATAGTGACATTTGATAATTCAAAGTGTTTGGCAATTTGATTTCCTATTTTGGCAATGCTTGCCCGGTGTTCTATCCCATAAAAATGACTAGAACTTTGTTTTGCACCAGTAATACAAAATTTACCAACGCCAGCACCTATGTCTAATATTTTTTTAGCATCAGTTTCGGTGAGCCATGTACAGGCAGTTTTAGCAACTTCAATAGGAGTGAAAAATAATCGAGAGGCGGATTTTAAATATTCAGGTAAGCAATCGTTGAAAGATTTCTCTGTCAATTCATGTTTGTATTTAGGCTGATTTATGGCATCCATTCTTGAGTAAAATTATACTTTTTATAATCTGCTCTTGCTGAAATTTATAAGTACTTATCAATAACATCTATCAATCGATTATACTTATATTTGTGTAAAGCGAATGGTGAAAAAAAATCAACACTTAATGTTTAATATACTGCTATTTGTAGTTCTATTGTTGTCTTTTCAATTGGGTAAAAGTCAAACATATTTTTCATTCGATTCTATTTTAAATAAAAAAGATATTCTAAAAAAAGTGAATGCTGATTTAAAGACATATCGTTTGCAAATTATCTACACTCAGATAACCAGAGATGTGGATGGTAATCCAAGTTTTAAAACCTATAATTATCAGGTTGATTCATCAAATTATTTTTACTGTGCGAGTTTAGTAAAATTACCTTGTTCTATTTTAGCGTTAGAAAAAACAAAGAATCTTAAAATATATAGTAACACCATTATGTTTACTGATAGCGCCAATGTTTGTCAACATAGTGTAAAGAAAGATACAGCTTCTGCGAATGGCTACCCAAGTGTTGCACAATATATTAAACGAATGGCTTTAGTGAGTGATAATTTTGCATACGGACGCATTTATGAATTTTTAGGGGTTGATTATATTCACAATCGATTAGATGAGTTGGGCTATGAAAATACTCGCATCGTTCATCGTTTTGATGGTGGATGCAAAGGCACAGAGCATACAACAACTAATCCTGTTACTTTTTATGATAATAAACTGAAGCCTTTAATTAACCTGAAACAACAAGTCGCTACTAAATCATATGTTCATCCATTAGGGCAGGTTACAGTTGGTAAAGCTTATTTTAATGCTCGGAATAGGAAAATCAATGAGCCAAAAGATTTCACTCAAATGAATTACATTTCTTTAGAAAATATTCACAGCATGCTTCAACGATTAGTTTTTAATAATTACTTACCTATAGAAAAACGGTTTGATATAATTGAAGAAGATAGACAGTTTTTGATTAATCACTTAACCATGTATCCACGTGAGAGTTCTCATCCAACATATAATACAAAAACCTATTTTGATAGCTATAAAAAGTATTTTATATATGGAGATAGCAAGAAACCTATTACAAACCCAGATATTAAAATTACCAATATTGTTGGGCAATCTTATGGTTTTATGGTGGATTGCGCCTATATTCAAAACAAGAAAGAGCATGTGGAGTTTATGTTAAGTGCCGTTATTTATACCAACGAAAATCAAATTATAAATGACGGGAAGTATGAATACAATACAATTGCTTTACCTTTTTTGGCTGAGTTAGGTAGACAAATTTATGCGTTTGAATTAAAGAGAAGTAAATAATAAATGAAATAATTACGAATCGATACGAATATACGAATCTGTGTATGCATAGAATAGCACATTTCAATTCGTATATTCGTCCTAAATTCGTAATCAAGCAATATGACTAGCGTAGAAAGAATAAAACACCTTAAAGCATTGTTGCTGATAGAGCGAGAAGAAGATTACTATCAATACAAAGAACAGTTTTTAAGAGCCAGTATTGAGCAAAGAAAAAAGAATGGTGTGACTTGGTTTCCTATTCAAATTTTATCAGATGAATTGGGTTATGCGGATTATGTGCACATTGAAGTAGAACGCACTAATCAATTAGATACGCCTCACCAATTTAGCGCTGGTAAAAATGTGACGTTATTCTC
>JBEIPP010000078.1:0-14336 GCA_040376995.1 Flavobacteriales bacterium | reverse complement strand
TACCAACAATTATCACTTTATATAAAGCAAATTATATTATGGCATTAGCAAGTAGTTGCACAGGTGCTATTTTTGGGACAATTATTTTTACTTATTTATTTGCTGGAATTTTAAAATGGTGGGATAGAGTTAAAGAAGGGATGTTTAGTTCTAAACACCCTAAAATAATATTTACAAAATTCAACAGAAGAGTGATTAGAATTAAACACCGTTTTGGATTAACAGGTATTGCAATTTTAACTCCAATTTTTTTATCTATACCAATAGGCGCTTTTTTAGCGGAACGCTTTTATAAAGATCAAAAGAAAGTGATTTTATATTTAGGCATATCGTCTGTTGCTTGGTGTTTTATTTTGTATTTCATATATCTATTTTTTTACGATACGTTTAAATCGTGGTTTACTTAAAATAAGTATTAAACAATAGATTACAAATTGGATTTGTATCAATTTAAGCAGAGTAAAAGTTCAGTGAACATTTGACCGATAAATTGCAAGAGAAGAAATGTTCTTTTTGAATGATATATTTCTCTGCTTCGCTCTCACTCCTTGGTTTGACTACAGGAATACTATTTGCACTCTTTTTCTATATAACTATAAATTTACTCCTTCATAAACTTTAATTGTTGTAGTTTACCCTCTGAAATAATAGTTAAGAAATAAACACCAGATTTTAAATGACTCAAATCTAAAGTTGTAGTTTTTAAGTATTGTTTTTCTTCTAAAATTGTTTCTCCTAACATGTTTTTCACTAATACTGCGTACTCAGTATTTATTGCTAATGAAACCTTTAATTCATCTTTCACTGGATTAGGATAAACACTCACATATTGTGATTCAAACTCTTCAACTCCAACAGTTTTTTGATGAATTACACCAACTGCATCCAAATCAAATCCTCCACTTCCAAAAGCTGTTGGCCATGGGTCGTTAATGATATGATGATTAACATCACGCATACAATATTGATTTTGAATACAACCAACTACATCTATTACTTTTATATGAGTAATTGATTGCTTGTCTAATAAAATATGGTCGGCAATATCCAACAAGTCAAATGGAGTTCCGTACTCGGCTTTATATTTACCGGCAAGATTATTTATCTTAGTAGCATCAGTTAATCCAAAACTCCATGCTTGAGTTATTGTATCAGTATTACTCACTGCTGGAAATCTAAAATAATTTACACCATCGCTACTTACTTCTACGAAAGCTAATTCTAAAAATTGACCATCAAAACTATTTTCAAACACCGCAAAATCAGGACCTACTCCATCGCTAATCGGCCTATTAAATTGCAAAATAGCCATGCCTCCATCTCCTAAACTTACTACGCCATTTGCTCCTGCTAGTCCTAATGCTAATGAGCTATCACCAACATTAGCATAACCAGCAGATGGTACTGAAATATCTTGTAATCCTCTTATAACTTTACATTGACTAGCCCAGCCTACAAACACTGAACTATCTTTAAAAATAGCCGTTGTACCTGCTTGTCCTACAGGTGCTGCAAACTGAGCATTCAAATCAAGACTTGAACAACACAATCCAAAAAATGCAAAAGTAATAAATAGTTGTTTCATTAAACCAGATACAATGTCTTTATGAATCCTTTTCCCGGAATTCGAAACATTGATTTATTGGGAGGTCTTCTGACTTGCTCTTTTTATGCGCCTTCCCGTAGTTAACAGTGGCTATTTACATATAATAAAACAGTTAAACTATTTTATGAACTTACAGCTGCGGGTACAGTATTGGATTTTCACCAAATTCCCTTTTCCAACTGTTCAAAAATAGGATTATATTAAATATAATCCAACACTTAATAGTGCCATGTAAAACAATTTTATAAAAAAATCTACCTTCCTTTTAATCGGTAATAATTATTATGCCTTCGTTTACAGTTGCTCTATTCCAAAATAACGGATTCGAAAATTGCTATCAAAGTATAAATTGGAGATGGTGAAGATATTTCCAGTGGCTAAGGCGATGATTATAAAATATAAGGCATATGTTATGAATAAACAGCAAAATCAAATCATAAAAAAAGCCCCGACTAAGTCAGGGCTTTTTTTATTTTAGCTTTGCTAAATATTAGTGTTTTTTTCCACCTTTAGAAGCAGCAGCAACTGAATCAGCCATTCTTGTAGAATCAGCAGCAGCTTTAGCAGTAGCTTCAGCAGCAGCAGTTTCAGCTTCAGCAACTTTAGCTAATGAATCAGCTTGAGCTTGAGCTACAGCAGCGATTGAATCAGCTTTAGCTTTTTCTTTAGCTTCGATTTCTTCTTTAGAAGGACCACAAGATACAAATGCAGCTGATAATGCAGCTACAGCAACGATTGATAATACTTTTTTCATTTTAAGTTTTGTTTAGGTTTTATTAATTTGGATGCAAAAATACATGTTTTTTTGTATCTACGTTAAAAAAAAACAAAAAAAATTATTTTTTTTCAACATTTAACTTGTTCAAATTGTTAAAAACGTGATA
Source organism: Flavobacteriales bacterium (assembly GCA_040376995.1). Lineage (GTDB taxonomy): Bacteria > Bacteroidota > Bacteroidia > B-17B0 > Aurantibacillaceae > UBA4416. The sequence goes on along the minus strand of JBEIPP010000078.1, from coordinate 11,846 downwards.
AAACGTACATTTGTAGTATATGTATAAACTATTTTTAAAACCTCTATTATTCAGATTAAACCCTGAAAAAGCACATTATTTAACGTTTGACCTCATGAAACTTACCCTTGGTAATGCCTTTGGTCGTTCTATAGCCTCATCTATATTTGGTTACAAGCATCCAAAATTAAAAAAACAGCTTTTTGGATTAACTTTCGAAAATCCTGTGGGTTTAGCGGCTGGTTTAGACAAGGATGCTAAAGTTTTTAATGAATTATCATCTTTAGGTTTTGGTTTTATTGAAATTGGAACTCTTACCCCAAAACCTCAACCTGGTAATGATAAACCTCGTTTATTTAGATTACCAAATGATAATGCACTAATAAACAGAATGGGATTTAATAACGAAGGGGTGGATGCCGCTGCAATTCGTTTAAAAAACAGAAAAACAAATACTATTATTGGTGGTAATATTGGTAAAAATAAAATTACTGCTAACGAAGATGCGATTAAAGATTATGAATATTGTTTTAACGCCTTATTTGATGTAGTAGATTATTTTGTAGTGAATGTAAGCTCCCCTAACACTCCTAACCTAAGAGAGTTACAAGACAAGGAGCCATTGACTCATTTATTAAATCATTTACAAAACATTAATAATTCAAAACCTAAACGCAAGCCGTTATTATTAAAAATAGCACCAGATTTAACCGATTCGCAATTAGATGATATTATTGATATTGTAGCGTCTACTAAAATTGATGGAATTGTTGCAACAAATACAACTATTGCACGCGAACCACTTACCTACCCTAAAGCTGAAATAGAAGCTATTGGGATGGGTGGCTTAAGTGGAAAACCTTTAACTAAGCGCAGTACTGAAGTGATTAAATACTTAAAAACAAAATCAAATAATGCGTTTCCAGTAATTGGTGTTGGCGGAATTCATAGCCCAGAAGATGCCATCGAAAAAATAAAAGCGGGAGCTGATTTGATACAGTTATACACTGGATTTATTTATGAAGGTCCTGCTTTAATTAAAAAAATAAATAAAGAATTGATTCATCAAAATATATTATAATTATGAAAATCATTGAATGCCCAAGAGATGCCATGCAAGGCATCAAAGATATTATCCCAACTGAGGTTAAATCTAAATACATCAATTCATTATTAAACATTGGATTTGATACCATTGATTTTGGAAGTTTTGTATCACCCAAAGCTATTCCTCAAATGCATGATACAGCAGAAGTTTTAAAACAATTAGACTTAAGCACCACTAAAAGTAAATTATTGGCCATTATTGCTAATACAAGAGGAGCTCAGGACGCTTGCTCTTTTGACGAAATTAAATACTTAGGTTTTCCTTTTTCTATTTCCGAAACTTTTCAGCAACGTAATGCTAATTCAAGTATTGCCGAATCATTAGTTCGTGTTGAAGAAATTCAAAACCTTTGTGTGCAACATAAAAAAGAATTAGTGGTTTATATTTCCATGGCTTTTGGTAATCCATATGGCGATATTTGGAATAGTGACATTGTAATTAACTGGACAAAAAAACTAAGCGATTTAGGCGTTAAAATTATTGCACTTTCTGATACTATTGGGGTTTCTAATCAAGAAAATATCTCTTACTTATTTTCTAATATCATTCCTGAATTTAAGAATGTAGAAATTGGAGCTCACCTTCACTCTACCAAAGAAAAAGCTCAAGAAAAAATTGACGCCGCTTATAAAAGTGGTTGTCAACGTTTTGATGTAGCCATTCATGGTTTTGGCGGTTGCCCAATGGCTAAAGATGATTTAACGGGAAATTTAGCTACTGAAGATTTAGAACAATATTTTAATATTAATAAAGTTGCTTTAAACCTCAACACTGATTTATTGTATAAAGCTTATACTGAAAGTTGGGACGTGTTTAATAAATACCATTAAAAAGGGACGGAAGAGACGAAAGGGACGGAAGGGACTATTTGACTTAAAGGATTTTCGTCCCCTGTGTCAAATAATCTCTTTTGTCTCTAAAATCCCTTCATCGTAGCATTTCCCAAAGTACAATTCCCATGCTTACAGAAACATTAAAGGAGTGTTTGGTGCCAAATTGAGGAATTTCGATACAAGCATCGCTTTGATTGATGATTTCTTGTTCAACACCATATACTTCGTTACCAAAAACTAATGCCAATGGTTTATTCGGTTTTTGAAATTTATTAAGCATAATGGAATTTTTTGCTTGTTCAATGGCAGCTATAAAATACCCATTCGATTTTAAATCGTCAATGGCTTCTTGCGTCGTTTTAAAATAGTTCCATGTAACCGTTTCGGTGGCACCTAAGGCTGTTTTTTCAATCTCTGGTTTTGGTGGTGTTCCTGTAACTCCACATAAATAAATAGCTTCAATTAAAAAAGCATCAGACGTTCTAAAGGCAGACCCCACATTGTTTAAACTTCTTATATTATCTAATACTAAAATAATTTTATTTTTTTCGGTAGCCTTAAATTCATCTGAACTTAATCGACCTAAATCATCCATGCTAAGTTTTTCGTTCATGTGCGTGTTTTGTTCTCAACTCCGCTCGAACTGACAAAAGAATCTAACGGAAATTTTTAATAAAATTATTATAAGTTAAATCTTAAACTAAAGCCTGCATTTGTATTGGCTGTAGGGAAAGAACTTGATGTTTGAGGAGTTGTTTTAATCCAATCGTAAAATAAACGTAAGTTAATAGCTTGGGTTAATTGGTAATCTAAGGCTGTTTTTAATGAAACAATGTTTTGTCCTCCTGTTGGCGTACTGATTTCATCCACAATACGTCTAATAACCGTCATATTTCTTCTGTAAGATAAATCTAATTTAAAGTTCAAATCACTCTTCAATGGTTGGCCTTTAATTTTTAACTTCTTAATTATTAAATTAGGAAAACGGTAACCTATACCTACGATGTATTCTTGCCCTTTAGTTTCGATAATTTGCGGGCCTGTGATATTTAAGTTCACCGTCTTATCCTTTTTCATCTCAAAATTGGCCATTAAACCTGGTTTATTAAATTTAAAGTCAATCTTAATTAATGGACTAAATGCTTCGGTAATTGTAGCACCTTGAATAGTGTACTTAGGATTAAAATTGGAGGTTTGCTGAACACCACCAAAAACTGAGTTTTGTACTGGAACTCGGCTTCTGGAATAACCTAAACCATCGCCATTATCTTCAAATAATAAGTTATTGGCATAACCACCAATAGTGTACATTGAACGGTAAGCATGACGCAATGTAACAGATTGGAAATATTTTTTCATGAATTTCAATTTTCCTAATCCATCCCAACTTGCAGTCCAATTTGGTAAAGGTATTTGTTTAAACATTTTGTCTGTTCCTACTCCTTTTAATTTACTACCTGTATAAGTTTGATAAAATGCGCCTAACAATACATCTTGTTGTGTATTACTATATCCATCATAATAAGCGCCACCTTTACCATCTGGCTGAAGTTGATCAATCCCTGTGCTATTTGCAGCAGATAAATCTCTTGCTACATCTTGTCTAACAGCTAAAAATTCATCAAATAATACCGAACTACCATCTTTAATATTCCCTTTATCTTTAAAAGATTTTCCAAGAGTAAATACGCTTATACTATAATTACCAGAATTATTAGGAGTTTCAAATAAATAACCTCTATTTCCATTATCTAATAAAGAATCGCCACCATATCTAACAAAAGTAGATTGATTTTGTCCGTAAGTTTTAGTTCCATTAAATTCAATTTTTAAACTACCGTGAGGTTCAACATTGGCTCGGTAAGTAATGTTTTGCGTACTAGTTGTAGTATAAGGCAAACTTTGATTAGGATTTTTTACTAACCAGCCATTATTTATTGAATTTCTTAAAATACTATCGTTAGCTCCACTCACAAAACCTAAACCTGGAGCCATACCTTTACTTGGATCCATACCTAAATATTGTGAACTCGGATTAAATCCTGGTAAAGCTGTACCATTTGTTTGCTGATAGGTTAATGATACTTGTTTAATCATCATGATACCTCTTGCTAAGAATTCTCCAATATCCTTAAAGCTATTGTCTTGTGTTTTAGCAGAGTCTTTTTTGTTAGGAATTTTAGTAGAAGTTACCGTTTTTGATTTACTATTTCCTCCAGTATTTATTTTTCTTAAATATGGGATTTTATTATAAAACACTCCCATATTTAAAGTAGCATTTAAATTTTTTGTATTAGTATTTTGAATAGTATTTCCAATAGACTCTTGGGCAAACGGACGACGATTCCAAGTATACGATGTACTATATTTAGCACTTGCATTCACAAAATCAAAAATTGGAATTTTGTTAATAGGAATTTGCCAATTTAAATTAGATTGATGTCTGTAACCTGTTGTTGTTCCTAATCCAATTAAATTCTTTTTAATTGTATCTTTTTCTTCAGGAGTATCAATTCTACCAATTGGTTCCAAAATCCTACCGTCATTATTTGCTGTATAATCAAATTTCAAATTTTTCGTAAAGTTCCATTGTAAATCATAATTACGAATCATATTAAAGGTTTTATTAAATTGTGCTTTTGTTAGGTTATCTGAACTACCAGCATAAAAGCTCGTAATATCTCTATTTAACAATTCGCTATAACTTCTATTAATATCTGTATTAAAGCCAAATCTGCTTGGTAAAGGCGTGATGTTAAACTCTTTTACTAAGGCAAACCATTTGTTATTTAAAATCTTGGATTTTGTCTTTTTAAATGGAATCCATGGTTTAGCCGTGATAGCATAGTTATAAGATAAAGCCCCACGATACGATTTAATTATACTATTTTCGATATTCACATTACGTCTTGTAATTTCGTTATAGGCATAAGTGATAGAGAAGTTAGAAACATCCCAAGGCATAGGCTTAGCTCCTTCTTTTTTCAATCCATCAATTTTAACATTTGAAAAGTTATAACCTTTTCTAACGGTTACATCTTGAGCATTTTTTTTAATTTGTTTTTTTAGCTCATCATCAATATTAGGATTGTCGATTTTAATATCTGGATCGTAAGGACTATATTGAGGTGTGATTTTTGTTTCACCATAGGCGTAATAAACTGGTAAATTTACTCTCCACTTCACAGGAAAAAACTTACCTAATTGAAATGTTGATACTGCATCCCATTGAAAATTAGTTTCTCTACTTCTTTCGCTAATTTTCTTTTCAATACTTCCAAAAAATGGCTTGCTGTAGGTGGCTGCCAACGACATCTGACCTAAATCTGCTAATTTAGCCTGCACACTTCCTGTTGATGCCCATCCTCCTTTGTTCACAAAGTCAGTTAAGCGTAACTCATTTACCCATACCTCAACGCATTTTGGAAGTCCTCCATTATCTTTTGGATTTCGTATACCAATCATTAAACTCTTAATACTTGCTAAGTTTGGATTTCCCACAACAGTAATTGTGTTATTTCCATCGCTTTCCGAATATGGTCTTTGCATAGCCGTTAAATCAATTCCGCCACTGCTACTATTTCTATTAATTTTAGTTGACGTAATTTTTTCAAAATCAATTACAAATTCATTATCAGTTGGCCAAACGGTGTATTTTCCATCTTCCGAATTTGGATCATAATATCCAGGTTGGGTTAATTTAACAGGAATTTCATATTCGTAATAATTATTATTATAATCAGAGCCTAAACGAACAAATACAGTTACATCACCATCGTTTAATGGATCTATTCCTAATTTTTCGGCGTGCATAAACAATTTCATTTTACCAAAAGAGCGAACGTCAAGTTCTGTATTCTTAATAATAGCTCTACTATCTCCATCTTTTAAATTACATGCTCTTAATGATAAAGATTGCTCGTTTAATAAAACTAAATTGGTAGTTTGAATGTTTTGTTGCTGATTAATATTTGGAGGAATAACATAATTCACAGGTTTTTTCTCTCCATTTTCCTGAACACTTACCGCCGAAACGTCGAATGTGGTTGTATTATCATCATTAGCAATATACTCACCTGGACTTTGTAAGTCAAAAGTATATCGTCTCCAATCACTACGAACTAACTCCATACGCGCAATACGACAAACTACAGGTTTATCAAATCCTTTCATAAATACACGCATAAAACGAATGGAGTTAAAACCCTCTATAGAACCAACTGATTTTTCGAACTCAGTAACTGGCACTTTAAATTGATACCATTTTACATTTTTTTGTGTACTACCAATTGTAGTTGAACCATCAATCACATTCACAATATAGTTTTGTCCTACATTATTAGGTGTTAAATCCTGAGGTGAGATTTTAATTTTATATTGATAATAATTTTCGGTTTCACTTAAGGTATTATCTCTATTAATATCTTCGATGTTTGGATTGTTGGTAGCTGCACTTGGTATCCCTGCATCAGGATATTGTTTTTCTGTTGGCGAGTTACCTTCTGGACCATTATATTTTTTGTAACGAGAAAGCGTATTTGCTCTATAATCTGTTGCTGCAATTTGATCATAATCATTTCCTCTAAAGAATTGATACTTATCGGAACTTGGGTCATTTAATGCCTTGGTGATATCTTCGCCAGAAAAACCTGTAGCATTTAACGCATTAATAAAAGACACAAATTTTCTAGATTCGGCCGAATCTGATAAACCATCATAACCAACATCCTGAAATGGTCTGTCGTTTGGATCGTTTACAAAGGAGTTTGATATTGGACTAATTAATGGCGATTTCCCTATATTAGACTCTATGGTTGGTAAATTGGCACTAGCTCCCGAAGGACTTCCTGGTAATCCGTTTTCGTAACACATTTTACCATCCTTTACAATATCCTCACTAATATTACCTAAGTTAATATATAACTCTCCGCTTGGTTTGCTATTAGCATCCATATCTGGATAGGTATTACTATTGTAATCACTATTAAATGGGTCCATCATCCAAAACTGAACGTATTCAATATTTGCTGCTTGAAAATCATTTGTCTCTAAACGACGCATAATACCACCCCAACGAGTTTCAGGATTTTTTAATCTACCGTTTGATAAGATACCTGATGAAAGTGGAGTAGTTGCTACATCATAATTATAAGGGCCACGTTCGCCTGGATAAAAAGCTAAATCTAATACCGACATCACTACTGGTTGTCCGTTTGGAGGAGTTTTACCTGGGAATAATTCGGTTTCTAATACCTGACGCATGAAGTTATTTGAAAACGTTGGCTCTGTAATATTACCTGGTTTGATGTTTGTATTTTGTTGTCCGTAAAATAATGGGTCAATGGTATACCAGTTAAATTGCGCTCTGTTTAACCCTGTTTTAATATTATCATTTTCTGATGCCTCAGGAAATAATGAAGGTTGACCTTGTGGAATACTTGCTATACTCCATGCCGAAGGACTCTTTAAATCAATTAACGAAATACTTCCTTCAAAATCATCTACATATGAGTTTCCATTTTTACCAATGGCCTTAGCATTACCTGGCACTAACTGAGCAAACTCACCACGAGTGGTAATGCTACTCATCTCCTTTGTATTAATTAAAGGAATTCTATCAATTAAACGAGTTAAAAAAGGTACATCTGTTTTATAGCTATAATCTACTCCCCAAATGGTGTTTGATACAGGCTCATCACCAATGTTAACTTTTTGAGTAACAGGCTTTTCGTTTAAGTGAAGGACAGTACCACCTAACATCAAATCTTTATTCACTTTAAAGTCTAAACGAGCACCGTATAAATTTTTTTCCTGCACGAAAAATAAAGAGTTACTCTCGGTACTTACTTTAATATTAGCACCTGAGTTTAAAATACTCTCATTAATAATTTTTACTCTACCTAAAGTATAATCAACGGTATAATCTACGTTTTCTGTTAAAGCTTGTCCGTTTGCTGTTACCTGAACTGCACCTTGAGGAATGTTTAAGGCATTTAAAGAAATCTCGGAACCAGAGGCTGATTTGTACTGACCTTTAATTTTATATCTGTTTTTTTCGGGTAATTGTTGGGCAATGGTTCTGGTAGAGTCGTATAACTCTTGGTAGATGTATTTGTTAGCTACTGGGAAATCGGAGGCGGCAAACTTGCTTCTTAAGTTTTCTCCAAATGGTTCTTTAGATGATAAATAAATACGGCCATTATTAGAATTAATAGTATAGCCAGGTATAAAGTCAAATACACCATCAGAAAAAGGATCGCCATTTACACTTAATTTATCTAAGCCCATTACCTGAACTAATAAATTTCCGTTAACACTACCATAAGGAATATAAGGAATGTCTACCCCTGTTTCGATGTTATTATAATACACTTCACATTTAAAATCAGCCGCGTTTAAGTTGTACGCACCTAAAGAATAAACGTTTTTCATCATTAAGTCCCAAGTACTAAATTTAGGACTGGTAACAGAACCACTTTTTAATAATTTTAAATATAATGGTCCTGAAGTGTATTGATCAGAAAATTCACCTACTTGATATACTTTACCATTGTAAGTGTACTGGTAAGCAATAGCCACCGTTTGATCGTTATTAATAGATTGGTTGATAGAGATAAAACCTAAACGGCTGTTGAAGGTAAACTCTGATGGATTTAATTTACGACCGTTTTGCACCACCTCAAAATCTCGGGACGATTGCATGAACTTATTAGCATCATTACAAGTATTTGGTGCTAAAGCTGAATTAGATAAAGCCGAATAAATTAATGAAGCGTTTCCATTTGAGCGTGGGGGCATAATACTAGTTCCTGATGTCGTATCTGAAATAATATGATATAAACTATTAGCGCCATTATGAGGGAAGACACCTGCACTATCAAAAATTCTATAGTTAGGATTAATTTGGCAAAAAGCATTATTAAAATTACGCCCCGAATCATTTAAAGCCGGATTAACATGACGATAATCTTCCCCTAAATCAGTAAAGGCCACAAAGTTTCGGGTTTGATCGGTACTACCTGTTTGGTTGGTAATATACACCTCTACTTTGGTAACGATAATTGGTGTAGTTACAATAGGAAGTGTGGTCATCCATTGGTCGTAATTATCTCTAAAGTAATGTCCCATGAAATAATGTTTATTTACCTCATAGTTATCGGCAGTTACATTAAAGTACATGGTTTGTGCACCACCCTGCACCGAAACCTCTTGTCTTTTTCCTCTCTGCTGAGAGAATAAGGCTGTAGCTGTTAATCTCCCAAACTGTAACTGTGTTTTAACTCCAAATAAACTTTGGCTCCCTTGAATTAAAGAACTCGTTAAAGGCATGCTCACGTTACCCGCCTCTATCTTTTTAATGATTTCATCTTCATAACCCGTATACTCTAATTTCATTTGATTTTCCCAATCAAATGATGCTTCGGTATTATAGCTTGTGGTTATTTTTAATTTATCTCCAATTTTACCTATTAAGTTTAACTGAATACGCATGTTAAAATCAAAATTGGTAACCTTTTGCTGACGCTGAGGAATGGCTGGATTTAATGTTTTGTTACGATTTAAAGCAAATATTAACTCGGCTGTTCCGGTAGGTTTAATATCAACCTGATTACCACCAAAAATACGATCAAATAATTCGCTGTTAACCGTTAACTTAGGGATCATTCCTTTTTTGTTTTGATTCTGTAAATCGTCGGCCTTAATTTTTGATTTCCAATGGTTCTTAACAGCTTGTTTAAATAATTGGTCTTGGTAATCTTGAAACTCTACGTAAGTTTCGGGACGGTAATTCATATCCCCAATTTTTTGAGTCACATCGTAATTACCAGTTTGAGGATTGTACTCGGTAGTAGTTGTAATATTAGAAGGATTACTTAAATACAATCCACTTTTATCATCAAAATTAGGTTGCCCTCCCTTATTATCGTTAAACTTAAAAGGCAAATCATTCTTAGTAACAATAGGCGAATCGGGAGTTAAAGTTTTGGTATATAAAAAATGTGGCTTACTTAGGGGGGCATGTTTTGCTTTTGAGCCAATGACAATACTCATTAACCCAACGGAAACAGAACCCACAACAAGAAATTTTACGACTCCTTTTACCACGTTTTTAAATTACATATTTTTTAGTGCTGCTTTAATCAGAAATTCAACATTATCTGTAGCTACACCTTGTTGTTTGGTTGCTTTTTCAATAGCTTTTTCCGCTACTAGTTTAGGAAATCCTAATGTAACCAGAGCCATTAACGCCTCATCTCTATTTTTATTGTATGATGGATTTAAAATTTGAGAAATTCCTCCCTCATGTTTCCCCATTTTTCCTTTTAAATCTACAACGATACGTTGCGCGGTTTTTTCACCTATACCTTTAATGCTTTTTAGTAAGGCTACATTAGCTGTATTAATAGCCCCTGCAATCTCAGGAGTGCTTAGCGATGAAAGCATTAAAATAGCACTTCCGCCACCTACTCCCGAAACAGAAATGAGTTTACGAAACAAATCGCGTTCCTCAATATCTGCAAAACCAAAATATCTTGGATTATCGTCTCTCACGTAAACGCTCTCTACATGCAATTTTGCAGTAGCTTTTCCTTGAATTTGACTGTAAGTAGTTAACGAAATTAATAAGGCATAACCTACTCCATTAGTTTCAATAACTGCTAAAGCAGGATTTAGTTCGGCAACTTGCCCATTTATGTAACTTATCATAGTTTAAAGGGAGGTGAAAATACCATAAATTTTGTAATTGAAGAAAATAATTTTCACATGTCTAAATTATTGTTTTTTTATTGTTATGTGGTATAACCATGTTTAGTCATTAGTGTTTGGGTTAGTCGCTACATGGTTATTTCATAAAAACAAAAAATAATGGATAGAACTCCGATTTCAAGGATTTTGTAAGTTTTTTTATGACTAAAGATTTCAAGAAGAAGGAAATTGTTTTTATTCGATAAAATTACCTTTCAAAAAACTATTTAAATCACAACTAATCTATATTATCGGTATTATAAAAAATTTAATTTTAACAGAAAAGTGTTTTTGAAGGGTTAAATTATTATTATATTTGTGTAACTAAATTTATACACATTTGGAAACTTTTACTATTGTATCGTTAATTATTGCAGCTTATTTAATTGGCTCAATACCTACCGCAGTATGGTGGGGCAAACGCTATTACGGCATAGACGTGAGAGAGTTTGGCAGTGGAAATGCTGGTGCAACTAATACCTTTAGAGTTTTGGGTAAAAAAGCTGGTATACCCGTTTTGGCTATTGATATTTTAAAAGGAATCATTGCCGTTTTACTAGTTCATTTATCTTCTTATGCTTTCGAGAGTAATGAATATGTAACCCTTGAACTTGGATTAGGCATTGCCGCTTTAGTTGGACATGTGTTTCCTGTTTTTGCAGGATTTAGAGGAGGAAAAGGGGTTGCTACTATATTAGGAATAGTGATTTGCATTACTCCTTTAACAAGTTTGATGGTTTTATGTGTATTTTTAATTGTTTTATTAGCAACACGTTATGTTTCTTTATCATCTATGACAGCTGGTTTAAGTTTTCCTTTCTTCTTAAACATTATTTTAAAAAACCAAAACCAAACCCTTTTAATATTCTCGTTATTTGTAGCAGCTTTATTATTAATAACTCATAAAAAGAACATTAGTCGTTTATTGAAACGCCAAGAAACCAAAGTGAACTTATTTGCTAAAAAGACCTAAGGTGGGTTCTAAAAATTCAGTTTTATAGATTTGAATAAAAATCGCAGAACCCGTTAATCGATTTTTTGTAATCTGTGTTATCAAAAGTACAATATTTCCCTTTTACAATTTCATAATTTTTCTATCTATCTATCTATCTATCTATCTATCTATCTATCTATCTATCTATCTATCTATCTATCTATCTATCTATCTATCTATCTAT
>JBEIPP010000145.1:0-7840 GCA_040376995.1 Flavobacteriales bacterium | reverse complement strand
TACGAGCTGAAACCTCTTCAAAACAGAACGCTTTGCCACTTTTTCTCCTTCATCATAGTGGTTACTATGCTTCAGTCAAAAAAGTGTCTGTTTTATTAAGCTTTCAACTCTCATTACGATTCCTAATGCATAATCTGGGTAAAATTTGCAGCTGCTTTACAAAAAAAAACATTGAAAAAATCCAATGTTGATTAGAGTAAATGTAAATGCGGTAGCGAATCTGGTAAACAAAAAAAATAAAAAATTGCAGGGCTTGCAGATATGTGGAGTTTTGTGTTTTAAATTTAGCAATCAACTACTAAAAACCATAGTCTTTGTAATTTCTTGTGAATTCAATAGCGGGTATAGGCTTATTGACTTCTAAGTCAGAAAAATCATAGCTTTCAAACAAGCCTACTTCGTCATAAATACTAATACTAATAGGCAACATTGTTTTTTCATCCACATAAAATATAGCTTTTTTGCAGTAAAAATTTGGTATTTTAATTTTAGATCCTTTTTTTAAATAGCCGTAATCATCATATAATTTGTTTTTGCATCTCAACATATAATCATTTACTGTAAATTTTGCAGCAATGCTTGATACTGTTTCTTTATTTTGTACGACATAATCATTGTATGAAAAAGATAGGTTTTCATACGTTAATAAGTAACACATCAATTTGTTTTTTTCAACTTTACCTATGTATGATAAATGTTTTGCTATTTGGTCTTTTTCCTTACTAAGTGCAATTGCTATTGTTCTTACCGTGAATTCAAAGCCTAATTCTAATATAGTAAAATGTTGATTTTTTCTCATTAAATTTCCTCTGGGCTCCAACAACATTGTGAAATACGGAAATACATGAGGTTTAACAACAGCTTTATTATTTTGCTCTCCTTCATTATATAGCACCTCTAATTTTTTTTCAGGATTTACTAAATAAGATTTTCTTGGATGAATTTGTAATTTAATTTTAGTGCTTGCTGTAGAATACCCTGTTTCAATGCGCTCTATAGACTTCATTTGAAACCGTAAATAATTGATTTTTTTCACAGAATCCATCATGTCTGTAATAAGTTTAAAATCTTTAAAATGTTCTCGTGAATAATCTTTTGAATTTTCAATAGGATTATTTTTGGCGCGTTTCTTTGCATTTTGTGAAATTACAGCGCCTGAAATCAAAATTAATATGAACAAATAAAGTTTAAACATCTTCATACGAATGTAAGAGTTCCCATAAGATATAACAAACAACTATTTGTACTTTTTTGTACTTTTAAGTTTTATTATAATATCCATTTATTATGAACCCTATTTTAGGAATTATTCCAGCTCGTTACGGATCAAGTCGATTTCCAGGTAAGCCATTGATTGATATACTTGGAAAAAGTATGATTCAGAGAGTATATGAACAAGCAATGAAGTCTTCTTTGCTTACAGATGTTATTGTGGCTACTGATGACGAACGCATTTATAAACATGTAGAATCATTTGGCGGAAAAGTGGTATACACAAAAGAAGATCATCCTAGCGGAACTGATAGATGTTTTGAAGCGTTTCAAAAAATAGAAGAAGATTTTGAATACGTAATTAATATTCAGGGAGACGAGCCATTTATTGATCCAACTCAGATTGATTTATTATGTGAGGTTTGTACTGGAACAACAGAGTTAGCAACTTTAATGATTCCTGTTGATTCTCATGAAGTGTTATTTGATATGGGTGAAGTAAAGATTACATTGAATTCTAATATGGAAGCGTTGTATTTTAGTAGAATGGTCATTCCATTTATTAAAGGTAAACCACAAGAAGAGTGGCACAAGTGTCATAATTATTTTAGGCATGTTGGTATGTATGCATACAGAGTTGATGTTTTAGAGCAAGTAACTAAACTAAAACCATCATCTTTAGAATTAGCAGAATCCTTAGAGCAATTGCGTTGGTTAGAAAATGGATTTAAAGTAAAATGTGCTATCACTAATTTTGATAGTCATTGTATTGATACTCCTGAAGATATAGAAAAAGTTATACGATTAATGAATATTAAATAATGGAAGATAAAAAATTGTTGTTTGTGTGTGGATTTATGAGTGCAGGTAAAACCACTCATGGTAAAAAGTTAGCTAGAAATATAGGGTATCATTTTATAGATTTAGATCAGTACACTGAAAAAAAGTTTGATAAATCGATTACTGAATTATTTGCTGAAGTAGGCGAAGATGAATTCAGAGATATTGAAACAGAATCCTTAAACGAATGTATTAATGATAATCAAAAAACGGTTATTGCTTTAGGCGGAGGAACACCTTGTTTTAATAATAATATTGAACTTTTGAAAAAAAGTGGGCAATTAATTTATTTAAAAATGGATGCCGAAGCCCTACTTAAAAGGGTTTTTGGTATTAAAGCAAACAGACCATTATTAGCAAATCAGGAAGAAAAAGACATGCTTCCTTACATTGAAGATCTTTTAGAAAAACGAACTCCGTTTTATGAGCAATCAGATTTAACGGTATATCATAATAATTTACACGAAGACGAGTTTAAAGAAACAGTTTTAAACTTTATAAACAAATAAATGCGTGGTAAAATTATTATCATATTTTTTATTGGTTATTATTCTGCCATTTTTGGTCAGTTAGAACTCAATAAAAATTATGGTTTTAATATTGGATTTGTAGGAGCGTTTGGAACTCATGTACAACGATTTGGAATAGTTGTTCAAGCTTATGCGGTTTATGAGTTTGCACAAATTAATGCTTCAGTAAGACTGTACGATAATTTTAGAGATATTGGACCTAAAGGAGAACATGGCGAAGTAAATGCAGCTTTAGGTTTATGCTTGGGATATGGTAAAAAAACAAAAGAAGAAAATTTGTTTTTGAATTCTGTAAGTAATCAAACTGGCTATAAAAACTCAATTGCTTATAGTTATAATATTTGGCGTAACACCATAAAAACGTCTCAAGTAACTGGTCTTGTTGCATTTCAATTCAATCATTTTTCAATTATTACAGAAAATGATTTGTTAGCAAAACCTATTTTAGATAGATTTAGAACAGGCGCTTTTTTATTGCAATATCAAGATAAACATTTTCAATATGCCATTAATTGTACCATGTGGACAGGGAAAATGGGTGAGAGCGTGAAAAGTGACTCGCTGTTTCCATCACCTGGATATATGAATACTGTTAATGGAGTGTATAGTAATTTATCTCATGGTTTATTAAGTGCTCAAGTAAAATATGCTAATCAATTCGATCAGTATCTTCAATCCAATATTGGAATAGATGCAGAACATGTAAGAAATGTAGTGCAAAATAAATTTATCCATGACATGCCCTTTATTCCTAAAAAATGGAATAAGGTCGAAAATCTTCATATACCAATGATTGATAAAGATGGAAATCAATACCTTTATCGAAAGGAACAAAAAATTAAAAAACCGAAACTGTTTTTAAATTGCTATACAAGCCCGAATGTATTCTATTAAATATATGGATAATAAGGAACAACAGAACGCTCCTAAGGAGCTAAAGAAAATCCGTTAGTTATCTATTACAAACAGTAAGCCTCTCTGAGGCTAAATAAATGCTCAGTACGAACAATATGTTTGTAATAAATAAACCAAAAAATATAAAGCTCCGTAGGAGCGACTGTTAATTATTTAAGTTATAAGTTAAATGCAAATTCGAATAAGTTTTAGATTAAAAAGCCACGCTCTTCAATACATCTTCTAAATTTTTTCTATCATTACTTAAGCGAGGGACTTTATATTGACCGCCTAGTTTATTATTCGCTTTTAACCAATTATAAAATGCACCTTTTGGTAAAACTTTAATAACAGGCGCTTGTAGTATGTAATTATTAAAACGTTTTGCCTCGTAGTCCGAATTAATTTGTTTTAAAGTGTCATCTAATACGCTTTTAAAATAATCTAAATTAGCAGGCTCTTGTTCAAATTCAATTAACCATTCATGTGCACCCGTATTCTCATTCATGAAAATTGGGGCTACGGTAAAATCAATAATATGAACACGCGTTTTTTCGCAAGCAGTTTTTAAAGCTAGTTCGGCATTATGAATCATCAATTCTTCTCCAAAAGCATTTATGTGTTGTTTAGTTCTTCCGGTTATAATAAATCTGTAAGGACTTAAATTTGTAAAACGAATCGTATCACCAATTTGATAACGCCACAAGCCAGCATTGGTAGTAATTACCATGGCATAGTCTTTATCTTTTTGTACTTCTGATAAATTATAAATACGTGGATTTTCTTTCCCTACTTCCGATGCGGGTATAAATTCATAGTAAATCCCATAATCTAACATTAGTAGCATTTCATCGCTTACTCGCTCATCTTGTATTCCAAAAAAGCCTTCGGATGCACTATATAATTGCATAAATGCAACTTTGTTGTTATTAAATAGTTTGTCAAATAATTCTTTATAAGGCGTAAAGCTTACACCGCCATGAAAATATACTTCTAAGTTTGGCCAAACGTCTTTTAAATTATCTACTTTTTTAATTTCTAAAATACGTTTTATCAAAACTAACATCCAACTTGGTACTCCGGCTAAACTTGTCACATTTTCGTTAGCCATAGAATTAGCCATTTGTTCTAATTTATCTTCCCAATTATCCATTAATGCAATATTAACATCAGGCGCTCTAAAGTACTCAGCCCACATTGGTAAATTTTGAATGATGATAGCGCTTACATCTCCATGATAGGATTTGTAATCTCCAAAATCATCTGTCTTAAAACTACCACCAAGTGCTAAATTTTTTCCTGTAAATAATTTAGTGTCGGCGTTATTAATGCATTGAAAGGTAATCATATCTCTGCCACCATTGTAATGACAGCCATCTAAAAACTCTTTACTTACAGGAATGTATTTACTCTTGTCGGTTGTTCCGCTACTTTTAGCAAACCATTTAATATCAGTATTCCATAATAAATTTTGCTCACCTCTTCGTGTCCGTTCAATTAAAGGTTTTAAACTTTCGTAATCATTAATGGGAATGTGTTTTTTAAATTGCCCATAGTTATTGATGAATTTAAATCCA
The DNA here is from genome assembly GCA_040376995.1 of Flavobacteriales bacterium. Taxonomy (GTDB): domain Bacteria; phylum Bacteroidota; class Bacteroidia; order B-17B0; family Aurantibacillaceae; genus UBA4416. The sequence continues at coordinate 2,787 of JBEIPP010000145.1, read as the reverse complement.
TGTTTTTTTCCAAATTCAGTATCCTTGGCTGATTTTATTAACTCAAGCATCCATTCATTTTGCACATCATGAGGATATTTCATGAAGAGCTCAATTTGGTGCATGCGTTTTTTCATGAACCAAGATGCAATGGAGTTTAGAATTTCCATTTATTTCTTATAATTCTTTAAAAATGATTCGAAGCTATTTAAGTCCATGGCATTTAAACATTTTTCTTTTGTAAGTAGTCCTTTTCTTGCCACCAAAGTCCCATAACGCATATCATGATAGCCTTTTAGTTGATGAGCATCAGGATTGATAGAAATCATCACCCCCTTTTCTAAACAATACGGTATCCAACGCCAATCAATATCTAAACGATAAGGATGCGCATTTAATTCAATCACTACTTTATTAGCAGCGCAGGCATCAATAATTTTTTTATGATTAATAGGGTATCCCGGACGGCCTAATAGTAAACGACCTGTTGGATGTCCTAAAATTGTTGTATAAGGATTTTCGATAGCTTTTAATAAACGAGCAGTTGCTTTTTCTTCATCCATTTTTAAATTAGCATGAACTGAGGCTACTATGAAGTCAAATGATTTTAAAACATCCTCTTCATAATCCAAATCTCCATTTCCTAAAATATCACTTTCAATCCCTTTAAATATTTTGAATGGAAATAATTTTTGATTTAATTTTTCAATTTCCTGATGTTGAATTAAAACAGTTTCGGGTTTTAATCCGTCTGCATAAACAGCTGTTTGGGAGTGATCACAAATGCCTAAATATTGATAACCTAATTCTTTGCAATAGGTTGCCATTTCTTCTAAAGTATTCATGCCATCACTATAAGTAGAGTGATTGTGTAAAATGCCTTTTAAATCTGTTAATTCAACTAATTTTGGTAACTGGTTGTTTTTGGCTTTTTCTAGTTCAAATAATCCTTCGCGAAACTCAGGTTCACAATATTGAATACTTAAATTTGAATAAATGGATTCTTCGCTATCGTATTTTTTGGTGGCTAATGCTTTAAAGTTAATGCCTTCTAAATGTTCTTTAGTTGAAGATGTTTCTACTAGCTTTCTGTAAAATACATTAGAGTTACATTGAATAAAATTTAAAGGAATGGTTTCTGAAATAAATTCATCTAAATCAATATTTTCATCGCCAACTAAAATATCAATTTCTTCAATCACTTCACAACGGCGATACATGGCTCCAGTGAAGGATACTAAATCAGTTTGTTCTTTAATAGCGTCAATAATAGGCTGACCAATTTTTTCGGCATAAGCATAATGAAACCAACCCGTATTTTTTATTTTAAATTCAATATTTTGTATAATGGTGTTTTGAGTTTTTTCGCCAAAACCTTTTAATTCTACCAATCTGTTTTCATGACAAGCGTATAGTAATTCCGTAACGCTTTCAATTTCTAATTCGTGCCATAACTGACGAACTTTTTTGGGACCTAAACCTTTAATACCGAGCATTTCAATAACCCCAACTGGGGTTTTAGAAACTAATTCGTGTAATTCTTTTGATGTGCCAGTAGTAGTAAATTCAATAATTTTTTCGGCTAGGCTTTTACTTATCCCTTCGTTTTTAGTAAGCTCTTCAATAGTTTGGTTATTTAAATCTAAACGTGTTTTTCCTAATTTATAGGCAGCTGTGCTAATTGCTTTTATTTTAAATGGATTTTCATTATGAAGTTCCATTAGCTTAGCTGTTATCTCAAGCCCATCCGCAATATCTTCAGTAGTCAACATAAATATAATTCAGCAAATTTTAAATCATAAGGGTTAGTAATTTTTATATTTTCAAAATTACCGTCTACTAAATTAATGGTTTCATCCATACCTTCTAATACCGTTGCATCATCTGTAAAAAACGGGGAGTAATCTTGTTCAAAAGCTTCTTTAATTTTTGACACTATGAAACATTGAGGTGTTTGTACAATTTTGTAATCATCTCTACTTACTGCTTTATTAATACCATTAGTAACCATTCGTAAACTTTCGTTGATTGGCGAAATAGGAATGGCATTTCCTTTTTGCGCAGCTGTTTCGAAACAACGCTTAATCGTGTCAATACTCACAAATGGCCTTGCAGCATCATGAATTCCTACTATATCATTTTCATTAGTAATGCAATTTAATCCATTTTTTACAGAATGAAAACGAGTTTCTCCACCATTTACGATTTGTATATTTTTTTCAGGAAAATATTCTGCAAACATAAAGTTAGTATCAGTCATATAATCTTTATGAACGCAAACAATTATATTAATGAATTCATCAAACTCAACAAATTTTTCGATGGTATGAATTAAAATGGGTTTTCCTTTTATTTCAATAAATTGTTTTGGCACGGTTGATTGCATTCTTGAACCAGTTCCGCCTGCAACAATGATTATATTATATTGTGAATTCATCTTAATAATTTTTAATACGTTCAATACTTAAATCAATAGCTTTATAAGCTTTGCTGAAAAACTGAAAACGTTGCTTTTCAGCTATACTACTAATCAATGTAGATTTTTTAATTAAATTTTTCATCCAATGTTCAATCTCTTCACAAAACTGATGATTACTTGTAGTTAATGAATTCATCGTGTTAAATGAAATGTATGATATAACAGAACCAGCAATAGTAACATGAATGCAATTGGTTCCAATCACTAAATCACTATTATATAAATTGAAAGGAGTAATATTAGAATTATTAAGTTCATTTTTATTTTCGCTTTCAGCATATTGATTAATAGCTTGAGCCATTTTTTTTAATTCTTGTAAAACTAAAATG
>JBEIPP010000249.1:0-3485 GCA_040376995.1 Flavobacteriales bacterium | reverse complement strand
GGGGCAATGGTATATTTAGGGTTTTTGATTATCCATATATATTAGAGTATAATAATAACACCCAAAAAGTATTTGGTTCTATGGAGTATAATGAAAACAGAACACTTACCTATCTGCTTTTAGATGATTACAATAAGCCAAAAATTGATAAGTTGACCAATTATTTAAAAGCTAATATTCAGGTTTTTTCATACAGAATTAATAAAAATCAATTTTGATAAATACAATTGTTATTCCTAATTTTAGCAGAACCTAAAAATAAAAATATACACATGGTACAAGACATAAAATCTCGCATACAAGCTTCTATTGATTTAAAATCATCTTTATTATCTAATGATGCTATTTTAAATACAGTACAATCAATCGTTCATGAAATTGTAACTTGCTATAAACATGATGGCAAAGTACTATGGGCTGGAAATGGTGGTTCTGCTGCCGACGCACAGCATTTAGCAGCCGAATTAAGCGGACGTTTTTATTATGATAGGGAACCACTATTCAGCGAAGCGCTGCACGTAAATACAAGTTACACTACTGCGGTGGCTAACGATTATAGTTACGATGTGATTTATAGTCGTTTAACCCAAGCCATGGGACGAAAAGGAGATGTGTTAATTGGGTTGTCAACTAGTGGTAATTCTGTTAATGTTATTAAAGCACTTGAAGTGGCTAATCAAATAGGAATGATTACTGTTGCTTTTACAGGAGAAACTGGAGGTAAAATGAAAGATTGCGCTAAGTATTTAGTAAATATTCCTTCAAAAGATACGCCTCGTATTCAAGAGTGTCATATGATTTTAGGACACACCATTTGTGAGTTAGTTGAAATTGCTTTATTTCCTAAGTCATAATATACTTTGTTAAAAGAAGCAATTATATTAGCTGGAGGATTTGGTACTCGTTTACAATCAGTTGTAAATGATGTTCCTAAGCCCATGGCTCCAATAAATAATATTCCATTTTTAAATTACGTGTTTGATTATTTGAAATTCTATCAAATAGAACATGTTGTTTTATCTACTGGTTATTTGGCTGAAAAAATCCTTGACTATTATAAAGAGGAGTTTAATGGAATTAAAATTTCGTATACTAAAGAAGAAACACCTTTAGGAACCGGTGGTGGCATTCGTTTAGCTATAACAAAGTGCACAACTACAGATGTTTTAGTTTTAAATGGGGATTCTTTTTTTGATGTAGATATTAATATACATTATAGTAATCATCTTTTAAAACAAGCAAATTGCACCTTGGCTTTAAGAAAAGTGGATAACGCTGCTAGATACGGAACAATTCAATTAGGTGATTTAAATGCAATAGATGCTTTTAAAGAAAAAGATAGTGTTGAGCGTGAAGGATTAATAAATGGAGGTGTTTACATATTGAATAGAGAAATTTATTTAAGTAAAACAGAGGTAAATTCTGCATTCTCAATTGAAAAAGACTTTTACGAAAAAAGAATTAAGGAACTAACTATTTTCGGTTTCGAATATAATGGCTACTTCATAGATATTGGTATACCCGAAGATTATAAAAAAGCACAAGATGAATTTAAAGATTTTAAATATAGATAAATCATCCAAACTTATTTTACAAAACTAAGCTTGTCAGTTCGAGCGAAGTCGAGAACAACATGTTATGACATTAAAAGAATTACATATAGATAATACTTGGACTTTGTTTTTAGACCGTGATGGAGTCATAAATAAAAAGTTAGAGGATGATTATGTAAAACATACTACTGAATTTGAATTCATTGATGGTGTTTTAAATGCATTACGAATATTAAATCCTATTTTTAAAACAATTGTAGTTGTTACAAACCAACAATGTATCGGTAAAAAAATTATTTTCCCTGAAGATTTAGAATTGATTCATCAAAACATGATGTATGAAATTAGTTATCTAAAAGGAAGAATTGATAAAATATATCACTCACCGTATTTAGCAGCCGAAAATCATCCTACTCGCAAACCCAATATAGGAATGGCGCTTAAAGCACAAGAAGATTTTCCTCATATTGATTTTAATAAATCAATTATCGTTGGAGACAGCATGAGTGATATGGAGTTTGGAAGAAATGCAGGAATGAAAACTGTTTATATTAGTAATGAAGTAAAAGTTGATGAACGCATTGATTTTAATTTTAAATCGCTGATTTATTTTGCTCATTCCTTAACTCAATTATAAGATTTTGAAAGTATCAATCATAACTATTACATATAATAGCGAATCAACATTAGTTGAAACGATTGATTCTGTTTTAAGTCAAACTTATAAAGACATTGAATATATTATTATTGATGGCGCTTCAACTGATGATACGGTTTCTATTATTTATTCTTATAAAGATAAAATCACAAAATTTGTTTCCGAAAAAGATAATGGCTTATATCACGCTTTAAATAAAGGTATTGCTATGGCTACAGGTGATATAATTGGTGTTTTACATAGTGATGATTTTTATATCAATCATCATACAGTTGAAAATGTCGTCAATACATTTAAAGCTCATCATGCTGATGCTGTTTATGCTGATTTGTTTTATGTAGATAAAGAAGATACAAGTAAGGTTCATCGTAAATGGAAATCAGGACAATACAAACACGGAATGTTTATGAATGGTTGGATGCCTCCTCATCCTACATTTTTTGTGAAACGTTCGGTTTATGAAAAATATGGTAGTTTTAATTTAGATTTAGTGTCGGCAGCTGATTATGAATTGATGCTAAGATTTATTCATAAACACAAAATAAAACTCGCATATTTACCTGAATTTATTATTAAAATGCGAGTAGGAGGGAAGAGTAATGTTTCTATTAAAAACAGGATTAGAGCTAATAAAGAAGATAAAAAAGCATGGGAAATGAATGGATTAAAGCCTCATTTTTATACTTTGTATGCTAAACCTTTGAGAAAAATTATTCAATTATTTAAAAAATAAACTACTTCTTTACCTCAAAAGTTTCAAAGTTTCTCACTTCACCTTCTTCAGCAATTACTTCAGTTACTTTTGATAAAGGAGACCCAACATAACACCAATCAATGAGTTTATTGATATCGTCTTCTAACCCTTCGGCTTCAATTAATACATCACCGCTATGCAAGTTTCTTACATAACCAGTGAGGTTGCATTTTAAAGCTTGAGCATGTGTGCAAAAACGATAGGATACTCGCTGTACTTTTCCCTTAACGGTTATGTTGTAGTGGCGAATCAAATTACTTATTAAGCGTTTCTAAATTACGGTGTTCCGTTTTATTTAATTCTTCCTTTGATAAAGACTTGAAATAATCGTAAGTGATTTTTAAACCTTCAGCTCTGTTAACTTTCGGAGTCCAACCTAAAATCTCCTTAGCTTTTGTAATATCTGGCTTACGTTGTTTTGGATCATCTTTTGGTAATGCCAACGAAATTAATTTTTGATTAGAACCCGTTAATTTTAAAATCTCATCAGCAAAATCTTTAATACTAATTTCATCAGGAT
>JBEIPP010000186.1:0-5753 GCA_040376995.1 Flavobacteriales bacterium | reverse complement strand
AATGAGAGTTGAAAGCTTAATAAAACAGACACTTTTTTGACTGAAGCATAGTAACCACTATGATGAAGGAGAAAAAGTGGCAAAGCGTTCTGTTTTGAAGAGGTTTCAGCTCGTAATAGATTTTCTAATGCGTAATCTGGATTTAACGCATAGAAAAAAAGAGAGGATCCTGTATTATTTAAAATAATTTTAGCGCACTCTGCGAAAACACTAAGCCTCTCTGCGGTTAAACCTAAAATCTAATCTCGCAGCCAGGAAGCATTGCTTTTAATTCCTCAATATATTGTTTAGAAAATCCATTTCCTCTAACATCTAATACGGTTAGGTTTTCTAATTCGGAAATACTATCAGGTAATTTTTGAAGATGATTATTTTTAACCGAAAGAAATCTTAATTTTTTTGCTTTATAAATTTCGTAAGGAATACTTTGTAGTTGGTTGGCATCTAAAATCAACACTTCTAAATTTACAAATCGTTCAAAATGTTTAGTGAGATAAAATGTATTTGTATTTGTTAGATTTAAAAAAGTAAGATTTGGAATTTTGAAAATTTCTCTTGGAAAGCTATCTAATACACAGTTTTCAATAGTAACATCTTTTAAATTTTTTAAATATTTTAATGTTGTTGGAAGTTTTAATGTGTCATTTGTAGATGATATTTTTAAAGTTTTTAATCTACTTAAATAGGCTATTTCTGATGGAACGCTATCGATTTTACTTCCAAAAAACTCTAAGTAATTTAAGTTTCCGAATTTTTTTAAATCGGGAGGAAAAGATTTAAATTCATTATTGTAGCTTGCAAAATATATTAAGTTGTATAAATCCCCAAATTTTGGCGGGTAGGTGCTTATTTCGTTTCCGCTTAATTTAAGTGCTTGCAAATCTTTTAATTTACTCAGTTTAGCGTATAACTTCGGATCTAATTTTTTATAACTCAAATCCATTTTATAAACGTTTTTCTCTATTTCTAGTGCAACTTTTAAATCAGTATGTACTTGAGATCCAAAAGGACCATATTTTTCAAACTCATTTTGCTGAGCTCTGCAAAAAAGAGATAATAATAAAAATATGAGAATGAGTTTATGCATATCGGGTATTAACGAATATACAAACTATTTTTATTAGATGATAAATCCGCAACCCATTTTTTACTTATTTTTTAATAACGATTAATGTATCTTAGCATTCTATTATCAATTCATCATTTGTTATTTTATGACTCACCAACAACAATTTATTTCATCATTACAAAAATCTTTGAATGATAATAGGTTTGTAAAGCTTTCTCTAGCTAATTATAAAGGTTCTATCGAGGCACTGAAAAATTGTTACATCAAAAAAGCAATTATTAAGCAAGAAGATAAATTGAGTTTTACTTACCGTTATCAAACAAAAGATATTGTTAAAAATTTTTCATTTATGGAAGGTGTTGATTTGGTAGCAGATTTTATTGATAGTGGTGATTTTAGACATGCTTCTTTATTTACATTAGATTGTGATGTGGTTTTTGAGTTTGCTAATAATGGTAAAACAAGTTTTAAGGAAAATAAACCAACTCATCGCGAACTCCCTTCCTTAGAGCATAATGTGCAGAAAAATAGATTGGTTACAGCGCAAGGTAAAACGTATTTACAACAATTAAAAATCACGGATGAAAAAGGAAACGTTATTCCTAGTTCACAAGATAAGTATAAACAAATCAATCATTATGTGGAGTTGTTAAGTCCATTAATTAAAAATTTGCCTAAGCATGATGTATTAAATGTTTTAGATATGGGGGCAGGTAAAGGTTATTTAACTTTTGCCTTATATGATTACTTAACTCAAGTTATGAATTTAAAAGTAAATGTAACTGGAGTTGAGTATAGGAAGGATTTGGTGGATTTGTGTAATGATATTGCAAAGAAATCAAATTTTAATGATTTGAAATTTGCGCAAGGAACTATTATGGATTATGATGCTAACAATGTAAATTTACTAATTGCCTTACATGCTTGTGATACCGCTACAGATGATGCTATTTATAAAGGAATAAAAGCAAATGCCGATTTAATTGTTGTGGCTCCTTGTTGTCATAAGCAAATACGAAGAGAAATAGAACAGCACAAAACTAAAAATGACTTAGATTTTTTAATCAAACACGGTATCTTTTTGGAAAGGCAAGCAGAAATGGTAACAGATGGACTTCGTTCCTTGATATTAGAATATTGCGGCTATTCAACTAAAGTGTTTCAATTTATATCAAACACTCATACACCTAAAAATGTGATGATTGTTGCAGAGAAAAAATCTAAAACAGATATTCAAAAACAAAAAATTCTTAAAAAGATTATAGATTCAAAACAATATTTTGGTATTGGATATCATCATTTAGAAAAATTAATGGCATTATAAGTTCATTTTCTCTAATATTTCGAGCTTATAATGCAAGTCCAGAGAATAATTTAGGGTTGCATTTTCTTTCAAAAAAGAATATATCAGGTAAGATTTTTTGTAACAATTATCTGCTTGTAGTTCATGGGAGGTAGTTATTGAGTAATAACCTGCTTTTTCAAATAATAAATCAGCTAGCATTTTTAATTGTTCATCATTTAATTTTTTTTCTTGGGTAAGGATTAATATTAATTCATCATTCATTAATGATTCAACAAAATCAATTTCAGTAGAAGTATATTTAATAGCGGAATCATCTATTAAACTTGTTAATTCGGGAAATTTGCCATCACGTTTTAATCCAAGTAAGATAGCTATTACCTTACCAAATTCTTCAATTTGTTTTACTAAATAATCACGCTTATGCATTTGATTTTAGTTTTTCGATAATTGAAATAACTTGTGGAATTAGGGCATTTTGATTGTCGTTTGAGATAACAGCATTTGCCAAAGGAGCTTTTTGTTCATCTGTCCATTGCGCTTGCATACGTTTTTCAATATCTATTTTTGAAATTGAATTTCGTTTTATAACTCTTTCAATTTTTAAATCGATAGGAGCGGTAACTAAGATGTTATAATTTAAATCTTTGTAAATATTTGTTTCAAATAATAAAGCACTTTCTTTAATAATGATTGTATTTAAAGGAAATTTTGATTTAAATTGGATAAAATCTTCTTTAACAGCAGGGTGAATAACATCGTTGAGTTGATGTAAAAGTTTTGTGTTTGAAAATACTTTTTTAGAAATATAATCTTTGTTAATTACTGTTTTGCTTAAATAAGATTCTGCCCCTAACAATTCAATAACAGCTTTTCTTATAACAGGTTTAAAATATAATTCTTTTGCTCTATCATCAGAATTATAAATAGCACAACCCATTAATTCAAACAATTTAGCAACTGTTGATTTTCCGCTACCTATGCCGCCAGTTAAGCCAATAACCATTATTTATAAATTAAATAAGAGATACTTGTTGGTTCTGTATTTATAATTTTTACTTCTGAAGGAGAACGAACAATTTCTACTTGTAAACTTTTTTGTTTTTCTTTAATTTGTTCGTAGTTCACAATTGCTTTAAATGAGTTTGCATTTACATTTTCATAATCATTCATAGCAACTAAATATTTGATAGTAATAAAGTTTGGCAATAATTTAATGGTTTCATGACCAGGATTATTGATTACCTGAATAGGGATTTTAATAGAGTTTTCAGTTAATTTATCTACATTGAAACTTAACTTCACATTTTTTACATTGTAATTGATTGATGTAAAAGGTTTTTTGAGAGGCACTTCTGCTGAAAAATTTTGACGAATTTTTTTTAAATTCAAAAAGTATGTATACACTGTATCCATTTTTTTTAAATCGATGCTATCACCTGTTACTGTTACGTATGCTGGATTTATATTTATTTTTGATATTACTGAGTAACCTGGATTGCAAGTAACGTTTAAGTTCGCTTTTACTGGCAATAACTTGGAGTTGGCTATATTCGGAGAGAAGAATAAAGTATCAGGACGTATTTTTAAAATTTCTACATCAAAATTGATAGAACTTTGCAAATTGAAATTTCCATTTTTGATTGAGTAGGCTTGAGACTTTGCATTATTTTTTAATAAATTAAAATCTACAACCACTTGATTGATGTTTTTTTTGAGCGAAATAAAGATTAATTTTAATCCGCTAGCTCTAATCTCAACATCTAATACCTCTGGAAGTTCACCAACAATTAATTTATTGTTAGGAAGGTTTAAAAATGTAACCGGTACGTGTATAGTGTAGGTATAGTTTCTATTTAAAGCACGCACCACCCAAAGTAGCGATGCAATGCTTAAACAGATTAAAAAAGTACCAACTTTTTTACCTAAGAGTAATCGCCTAATGCGAGTGATAGCATTTGACGAATTCATGTAATTAAGCTGTTTGGTTTAAAGTTGATGTTGCATCTTGTGAAACGGCGTTTTTAGAAATTTTCATTTTTGATCCGTCTTCAACTGCAATGATGATTGTTCCATCATCATTCATTTTACTAATAGTACCGTAGATACCGCCAATCGTTAAAATTTTGTCATTTACTTTTAAAGACTCAATATATTTTTTTGTTTCTTTTTGTTTTTTCATTTGAGGACGAATCATAAAGAAATAAAATACTACCACGATTAAAACTAATGGTATTATTTGTGTTATTGGGTTTCCTCCTGCTGCGGCACCACCGCCCATTAAAATTACTAAGTTGTTCATGTTTTTTTTGTTTATGTGATTTGTTAGTTAATTACGAATTTAGTACGAATGTAAAAATCGAAATTTGCTATGCGATACATACACGGATTAATATATTCGTATTGACTCGTAATCATGTTCGATTTATTTTTTTGTTTTATTTTAGATTCTAGTGTGCTGATGGTAATTCACTTGGATTAGCGCTTGTTGGAACAATGATATTTGCTTTGATATAAATAATTTTAGTACTTGGCTCGCAGTTTGTAACTAATGTCACTGATTTTTCAACCACTCCAGATTTTCCTTCGCTAGCAAAAACAACATCAATTAACGCTTCTTCACCAGGTAAAATTGGTTTTTTAGGATAGCTAGGGATAGTACATCCACAACTTCCATTTGCCGAAGAGATGATAAGATTTGCCCCCCCTGTATTTTTAAATTTAAAGGCGTATGTTACTTTTTCTCCTTGTGTAATACGTCCAAAATCGTGGGTTTCTTCTTCAAATTTTATATCTGGTAAAGAACTATTATTGCTCCCATCTGCAGATTTAGAGTTCATTACATCATTTGTAGAAATATCAGTACTTTGTTCCTTACATGAACTAGTGAAAATTAAAACAGATGCTACTAAAATATAAATTGTTTTCATTGTTTTTTAATTGAGTACAAATTTAGGATTTTATACCAATTCACAACACATAAAATTTGATAAAAAATTAACTAGTATGTTTCAAAACCAACTATAATAATGCTTTTAAAAGTTTTATATCTGTACTAATGTCTCTGATTCAACGAAATTAAGTGTCTGTTAGCCTTCTTATAAAGCTTCTTCTGGTTTTTCGTGTACTTCGTAAATAATTCCATCTGCTTCAGCCATTAAAGATGCTAAAGCTAATTATGTAATACCAAAGTGAAGTATTAATTAGTCCAATTTATACCATCGAAAATATAACTAAAAGCGCATGTAGAAATGATGGTTTTTTCATATAGTTCATTTGTTGTTTTTTTAATAAATATACTTAGTTCGTCAAGGGTGTTAAACAGCCTATTTGTAAAAGGTCTTTTTAGATGTGCCCATATTTTTTCAGCAGGATTGAGTT
>JBEIPP010000252.1:0-3270 GCA_040376995.1 Flavobacteriales bacterium | reverse complement strand
AGTTGAAAGCTTAATAAAACAGACACTTTTTTGACTGAAGCATAGTAACCACTATGATGAAGGAGAAAAAGTGGCAAAGCGTTCTGTTTTGAAGAGGTTTCAGCTCGTAATAGATTTTCTAATGCGTAATCTGGGTTAAATCAATACAGAGATCAAAACATTAGTTTAGAGGTATTAGCAAATGTTATTTATGGTCCATCCTAACTATCGCTCGATTTTGCTTTATCCTATTACGGCTTAATTCCTGAAAAAGTAACTTCCATAACTTCTGTTACTACTAAGCGTTCAATACATTTTACCACTTATTTTGGAGATTTTTATTACACACATGCTTCAACAAATTATTATAAAATAGCTATTACACAATAAAATATAAACAACCACTATCATTTTTTAATGGCTACTCCCGAAAAAGCATTGTGCGATAAAATAGTATTTACAAAAAACGCTCACATTACAACATTAATAGCAATGAACTATTTTTTAATGGACGATTTGAGTATTGATTTTCAAAACATAAAACAATTAAACGTAGATGTATTTAAAGCAAGCCTTGCTGTTGCTTATAAGCATAAAGATTTGGTCAACTAATTATTTTTTTGTAATTAGCAGGCTTACTGAAATTTAACTAAACTCATTATCATTACACAATTGTTTAGTATAAAAATACTATTTTTACTTTAATTATGATGAGTATAAAAACCTTTCTTTTTATTTCAATTGATGGAATGACAGATCCTCTTGGTCAATCACAGGTTTTGCCCTATTTAGTTGGTTTAGCTAAAAAAGGAAATAAAATTAGTATTGCGAGTTGTGAGAAAAAAGAAAATTGGAAATTATACCATAAAGTTATCGAAGCAATCGTTAATGAGGCAGGAATAACTTGGAATTACTGTTTTTATAAGAGAGGGAAACCTTTTATTTCTCAGCAACAAAACTTTCGATCTTTAAAAAAAATTGCCTTTACTCATATTAAAGAAAATTCAGGACAAACAATTTTACATTGTAGGAGTTATTTAGCAGGTTTAATAGGGTTAAGCGCTAAGCAAAAATTTAACACCAAATTTATTTTTGATATGCGAGGTTTTTGGGCAGATGAAAGAATTGAAGGAGGAATTTGGAACAAAGTAAACCCAATTGGCTTTTGTTTATATTCTTTTTTTAAAAGAAAAGAAAAAGAAATGTTAGTTCAATCAGATAGAATAGTTTCTTTAACTCATAAAGCAAAATCTATTATCCTAAATTGGAATTTAGGAATAGATAATTCTAAAATCACAGTCATCCCTTGTTGCGCTGATTTAGATCATTTTTCAAATAAAAATATTAAAACAGAACAACTTGCTCAACTGCAAGGTAATTTTCCTCAAATCAAAAATAAATTTGTGCTAAGTTATGTGGGCTCATTGGGAACATGGTATATGGCAGATGAAATGTTGGAGTTTTTTAAAATATTATCTAAGCATACTGAAGCCGTTTTTATTATTATCACAAAAGATAGTAAAGAATTGATTTATGAGGCCGCTAAAAAACATCTTGTTGATGTAAACCAACTTGTCATTGTATCATCTTCAAGAGCAGATATGCCTTATTATATTGCGCTATCAAATGCTTCTTTATTCTTTATAAAACCTTCATTTTCTAAATTAGCATCATCACCTACTAAGATGGGCGAATTACTTTCAATGGAAGTGCCAGTCATAACTAATGCTGGAGTGGGTGATGTTGATTCAATTATTAAAGATACAAATTGTGGAGTAATTATTTCCGAGTTTAATCCAAATGAATATCAAAAAGCAGTTTTAGATGTATTAGAAAATTGTAACTTATATAAAAAAAACGCAACGATGACTGCAAATACATATTTCTCATTAAAAGAAGGAGTTGAGAAATATTCTAAAATTTATAACTCATTTAATTAAAATATTATATGTCAAATAAAAATCCATCAATTATAGTTACTGGCGGGGCTGGTTATATTGGCTCTCATACAATTATTGAGTTGTTACAACAAACAAATTATAATATTGTTTCTATCGATAATTTTTCTAATTCAACAAGTGAAACTTTTGATAGAATACAGCAAATAACTGGTAAGGAAGTAAAAAACTTAAATGTTGATTTATGTAATAAAGAGGCTTTAGAGTTGGCATTACAAAAAGTAAAAAATCCAATTGGAATTATTCATTTCGCAGCCTTTAAATCTGTTGGAGATTCTGTAAATATGCCTTTAACTTATTATCATAATAATTTGGAGTCGCTTATTAATCTGTTACAGATTTGTGAGAAATATGAAATTAATAATTTTATTTTTTCTTCATCTTGCTCTGTATACGGTAATGTAGAAAAACTACCTGTTACAGAGGATACACCTTTTTCTAAAGCTGAATCTCCTTATGCACATACCAAACAAATTGGAGAAGATATGTTAATAAACTATGTAAAAAGTAAGCCTAGTTTTAAAGCTGTTTTATTGCGCTATTTTAATCCAGTAGGGGCGCATAACTCGGGTTTAAATGGAGAGTTATCAAAAGATAAACCGAACAATTTAGTTCCATTTATTACGCAAAGTGCAGTTGGTATTTTGCCTCCATTAACCGTATTTGGAGATGATTATGATACGCTCGATGGTTCTTGCGTTAGAGATTATATTCATGTGAGTGATATTGCTGATGCTCATGTAAAAGCAATGAATTATGTTATTAATGATAAACAAAAAACAAACACATCTATTTTTAATTTAGGAACAGGAAATGGTGTAACTGTTTTTGAAGTTATTAAAGCATTTGAAAAAGTTACTTATCAAAAATTAAATTATAAAGTTGGTGCTCGTAGACCTGGTGACGTTATTAAAATATATGCTAATAATAATTTTGCTAAACAAGAATTAGGATGGGATCCAAAAAACGGATTAGACGAAATGATGTTGAGTGCGTGGAAATGGCAACTAAATTTAGCTAAAGAAAGGTAGTTTTTTATAGCCCCCTCTAGAGACATGCATGACGTTAGTCAGAAGGAGGGAGT
Organism: Flavobacteriales bacterium; assembly: GCA_040376995.1. Lineage (GTDB taxonomy): Bacteria > Bacteroidota > Bacteroidia > B-17B0 > Aurantibacillaceae > UBA4416. The sequence goes on along the minus strand of JBEIPP010000252.1, from coordinate 249 downwards.
GTTTTTTAGTTTTGTCACTTCGAGCGAAGTCGAGAAGTATTTGTATGAGACGTTTCATTTTTACATTTTGATTCTTCTATCAATTTTTTCCAGTCTGAATTTATTAAAGCCAGATTACGCATTAGAAAATCTATTACGAGCTGAAACCTCTTCAAAACAGAACGCTTTGCCACTTTTTCTCCTTCATCATAGTGGTTACTATGCTTCAGTCAAAAAAGTGTCTGTTTTATTAAGCTTTCAACTCTCATT
>JBEIPP010000114.1:0-10283 GCA_040376995.1 Flavobacteriales bacterium | reverse complement strand
GATTAATAACAATTAAATGAATTTAAACTATGAATACAATTATAAAAATGCCGCAGGATTACAAATCCAGCGGAGCGGGTGGATTTATTCTTCTGCAACAAATTATCAAGATATTGAAGGTATTATTGAAGTAGAAAAAATATCACAAAGATTAATAACAATTAAATGAATTTAAACTATGAATACAATTATAAAAATGCCGCAGGATTACAAATCCAGCGGAGCGGGAGTTATGTCAGCCACAAAAGTTTTAAGTTTTGAAGATTTCAAAAAAACTTTACTATTTCTAACAGAAGGATTTAAATTTCTAATAGAAATTACTTAGCCCAACATTCTAATCGCCGCTTCTTTACTATCAGCTACTTTAAATAGGGTATTTAATTTAGTAAGCACTAACAAATCGTTTACTTTTTTACTTACGTTAAAAATAACACTTTCGCCACCATTGGTGCGCGTTTTAGTTAGCAGTTGTATTAATACATTTAAGCCACTGCTGTTCATGTATTTTAAATCCGATAAATCAATAATTAATTTATTTTTTCCTTCAACTAATAATTCATCAACGCGTTTAATTAAATCGTTAGCTTGATGTTTATCAATCAATTCTCCACTTAACACCAAAACTTGTATGTTATTTTCTCCCGTTATTTTATAATCTAAAACCATATGAATTCTTTTACTGTAGGTATAATCTGTTTTAAATTTAGTATTATTTTTTAATTTAAAAAAGTCTTGTAATTGTTCTTTATACTATTTTCAACTCGTACTTTTATTTTCGACTTCGCTCGAAATGACAAACTCAGATTGACAGCTCTCACGCCAGGGTTTGATAAGGGGTTATTATTTATTTGTTCCTACTTTTTTATGTTCACACACACCATTTTCTTTTAAACTTCGGCATTTAGCAAAGAAATTCAATGAATGATGAAACACATCAAAATTGAGCATATCCTCAGCCATTTTTTGAATTTGCATAATACGTGGGTCGCAAAACTCAAATACCTTTTCGCAATCGTTACAAATTAAATGATCGTGCTGTTTAAATTTGTAGGCTTTTTCGAATTGAGCTAAGTTTTTACCAAACTGATGTTTAACTACCAAACCCGCATCAAGCAATAACTCAATGTTATTATAAAGTGTCGCACGGCTTACACGATACTTTTTATTTTTCATCATCACATACAATCCTTCAATATCAAAGTGCCCTTCGTGAGAGTATATTTCGTTTAAAATAGCAAATCGTTCGGATGTTTTACGGTGCTTATTTTTTTCCAAGTAATCGGTTAAAATTTTCTCAACGGCTTCCTTGGTTTCCTGTGTCATTTTCTCTCCCATTAGTTATTATCTGTTCGCGTTACACTTGTTACACCTTTTACTTTCATTAAATTATCAATTAAATGATTTAAATGTTTGGCATCATGCACGTAAACCATAATTGTACCGTCAAATATACCATCTTCTGTATCAAAACTAATGGAACGCATATTAATATTTAATTGACTAGAAATAATCTTTGTGATATTATTTACCAAGCCTAACTCATCTGTTCCTTTAATTTTAATACCAGCCAAGAAAGAAATTAAATGATCATTATTCCATTTAGCTTTTACCACTCGGTAGGCGTAATTAGATAACAATTTAACTGCATTAGGGCAATTTACACGATGTATCTTAATGCCTTCGTTTACAGTTACAAATCCAAATACATCATCTCCAGGAATAGGACTGCAACATGATGATAAGCCGTAATCTAATTTTTGCATATCATCCCCAATTACCAACATTTCATGATTGCCCCCTCTCACACTGGTAACCAATTCCTCTATTTTATTCTCTTTTTTCTTTGGTTTATATTTTTCGGGATGTAATTTAAAGTCAACGAATTCTTTAATTTCCTTAATATCTACATTTCCTAAAGCCGCTCTGTAAAACACTTCACTAGATGAAGGTAATTTTAAGAACGCTACAAATTCATTGATGTTTTGAATAGTGAAATCCAGTTTACATTTATAAAATTTCTTCTCTAATATTTCCTTTCCGCCTTCGGCAACCTTTCTGCGGTTTTCTTTTAAGGCATTTTTGATTTTTGATTTTGCTCGCGCGGTTACCACGTAGTTAATCCAATCATCTTTAGGAGCCTGTTTACTAGAAGTTAAAATCTCTACCTGATCGCCACTTTTTAATTGGTAACTTAAAGGCACTAATTTATGATTAACCTTTGCTCCAATACATTGCTCCCCTACTTTGGTATGAATCTCAAAAGCAAAGTCTAAAGCCGTTGCAGTGGTTGGCAAATTGCGCATGTCTCCTTTAGGTGTAAACACAAAAATTTCGTCGGCAAATAAGTTTAATTTAAAATCATCAATAAACTCTAAAGCATTAGGATCAGGATTATCCAACATCTCACGAATACGACGTAACCAATTTTCTAAATTACTTTCTTTCTCAGCTGCCGCATCTTTATATTTCCAATGTGCTGCATAACCCATCTCTGCTAATTCATCCATACGCACCGAACGAATTTGTACCTCTACCCACTTACCTTCTGGCCCCATTACGGTTGTATGCAAACTCTCGTAACCATTAGATTTTGGTGTAGAAATCCAATCTCTTAAACGATCAGGATTAGGATGATAAAAATCGGTGATGATAGAATAGATTTTCCAGCAATCTGCTTTTTCTTTTTCAGAAGGAGAATCAATTACTATTCGAATAGCGAATAAATCATAAATTTCTTCAAAGGGAACGCCTTTGTTCTTAATCTTATTGTAAATCGAATAAATAGATTTTGGACGACCAAATATTTTAAATTTAAATCCCTGTTCTTTTAAAATATCATTTAAAGGGTCAATAAAATTTTTGATAAATTTTTTGCGTACAGGCTCTGTTTCCTCTAATTTTTGAACAACTTGGTTATACCAATCTTCATTAGTATATTTTAAGCCTAAATCTTCTAACTCTGATTTAATAGCATTTAAGCCCAAACGGTGAGCTAAAGGAGCATATAAATAAAGCGTTTCGCCAGCAATTTTCATTTGCTTATCACGCTTCATGTGATCAAGCGTACGCATATTATGCAACCTATCGGCCAGCTTTATTAAAATAACACGCACATCTTCCGAAAGCGTTAATAACATCTTTCTAAAATTCTCGGCCTGTATAGATGATGTATGATCAAATACACCAGATATTTTAGTTAAACCATCAATAATTTGAGCCACTTTTTCGCCAAACATGCCTTTGATATCCTCTAAAGTCATGTCGGTATCTTCCACTGTATCATGCAACAAGGCGCATACAATAGCGGTCGTACCTAAACCAATTTCTTCGGCACAAATTTGAGCCACCGCAATTGGATGATAAATGTATGGTTCGCCCGATTTACGACGCATTTCTTTATGGGCTTCTACCGAAACCTCAAAAGCTTTACGTATAATTTCTTTGTCTCCTTTTTCTAGGCGACGTTTACAGGCTTTAATTAAATTTTTGTAGCGATTTAAAATCTCTTTTTTTTTCTGCTTCTAGATCAATTTGCATAGATACGATTTGTGTGTATGAAGGTACATATTTTTAAGTTTAACCGCAAAGGCCTCCCTATTTTTATGATTAATTTTCCCTCCCCCTGCCCCCTCCAGAGGGGGATAATTTAAATCAGAAAACTGAATTCAAAAACCTTAAATTTAACCTGTGAAATTTTTCCAATATATATACTATTTTTTTAGGTCACTTTACTTTAGAGGATTGGTGAACACCTTTAAATTATTAAGCTATGAAGGGAAATACGAAAAACAGCTTGGTATAAAAACTCACAGCATTGTAAACCTTGATAATTTAACCCTTGCTGGCGAAAATTCGGGCCAAAACCATCATTACCAAGGAGCGAGTTACTATATTTTATTTTCAATTTTCGAAAAAATACCGTCAGAAGTAAGGGATTTTCCTTTAATAGATTATGGTTGCGGAAAAGGAAGAGCCTTATTTGTGGCCGAACAATGTGGATTTACCAATTTAATTGGAGTAGACATTGCCAAAGAATTGATTGATGATGCCAATGAAAATAAGGCTATTTATAAAAAGAAAAATCCTGAAAGTTCTATCGATTTTTTATTTGAAGATGCCACCAAATATCAAATCATTAATAATGCTTGTGTATTTTACTTTTTTAATCCCTTTGGAGAAGAGATTATGCAACAAGTGATTAATAATATAAAGTCAAGCGTAAAACTAAATCCAAGAAAGATTTATTGTATTTATTTAAACCCAAAATATAAAGCCGTTTTTGAGAAAAACGGCTTTGAGGTATTTTATACTAAGAAAAATAATAGGTATTTGGAGGGAGTGATATACACCCTTACGATTTAAAATTTAAATCCTACTTTTCCAAAATATCTTTAATATTTGGACGGAAATACAAGTTGCTTTTTAAAATTTTACCATCTTCTCTGAAAATAGGCTGCCCATTTTCATCCAACTTACTCATATTACTGCGTTGAATTTCATCAAATACCTCTTCTATTTTATGTTGTAAGCCATGTTTTAAAACAGTTCCAAATAAAATATACAATTGATCGCCTAAAGCATCAGCAATTTCAACGATATCACCATTTTTACACGCATCTAAATATTCTTCGTTTTCTTCTTTAATTAAATTAAAGCGTAACGTATAATCTCTTTCATCGATTAAAGTAGGCACATCTGCATTTCCAATTTGAAAGGTTTCATGAAAATGATGCACATGCATAATTTTATTTAATAGTGCTTTTCTATCTTCCATGATTATTTTTTTGTTTTAGAATTTTTATATTCAGCATTAATGCCTGTTAATACTTCATTGGTAATATCTAATTTTGGATTAGTTAATAATATAGTAGGTACTAAATCAGAATAAGATAAAATATAATCGAAACGACCATTATTTATTTTTTGTAAATAATCCTTAACACTTTTATTTAATTCCATATTTTTTTCTTCTAACTCTACCCCAAGATTTTGCATTTGCAATTCTTTATTAGCTAATTCTTGTTGCTGTCTTTCTAAACTAGCTTGCTGTTTTTGCAATTCAGATTGAGGAGCAACACCCGCTTGTGCCGATTGCTGAAACGCTTCGTACTCTTGCTGAAACTTAGCGGTCATACTTTGCATTTGTGCCTCTAATGTTGCTTTTTTAGAACGAATCACTTTAGTAAAATCTGCAATATATTGATAATGTTCATTGATGCTATCTGTATTAACGTAGGCAATTTTTGAATCAGCTAAAGTTGTATTGCTTATAATAACCGGTTTTTCATCAGCCTTTTGAGTTGTATTAGAAGAAGTTTCGGTAGCACCATTTTTTAATGTGTTTACTTGATAAAATAAAATAGCAACAGCAATTGCCAGAACGCCATTAATAATTAAAGAAAGATTTTTCATGTGTTATGTTTGAGTTAATATGGTAAATATAAATAATTAAGGTTGAAGAATACTGTTATAAATTCACAAGAATATTAAAATTTATTAAAGATTACTGAACGATTTTAAATATTGTATTCACAATAATTTTAAAATCCACTAACACACTTTGTTGTTGAATATATTTAGCATTTAATGCTAATTTGGTTGGCATAATTTCGTTAATATATGTTTTTTCTGGATTATCAGATTTTGCTAATAAATCATTTTCATTAATATACTCTAAAGACGCAAAATCGGTAATACCAGGCTTTACAGACAAAACCAACTGCTGGTCTTTAGTATATAAATCAACATATTTTCGAACTTCGGGGCGAGGACCAACTAAACTCATAGTACCAAACAATACATTAAACAATTGCGGTAGTTCATCTAGTTTATATTTACGCAAATAATAGCCGATTTTAGTTACTCTTGGATCGCGACCTCCTACCGTTAACAAGCCTTTTTTATCGGCATTTAAATGCATGGTTCTAAACTTAAACAGTTTAAAATCCTTACCGTTTTTACCAACTCTGGTTTGCAAATAAAATAAAGGGAATCCGCAAGAAAAAATCATTGCTATACAGATAACAACAAAGAATGGAAGTAAGATTATAATTCCAACTAGAGAGGCAACTATGTCGAAGAGGCGTTTTATCATATAATTTCAGATCTGTCAGGTTTAAAAAAACTGACATGTCTATGGGTTAAATTGTTTTATTTACAGAGTCAATAACCGACTTAATTACTATTTGGATTTGTTCGTCGGTTAAATTATAAAATACTGGTAAAGAAATTTCTCTGCTAAAATTATCATAAGTCACCGGATAATTCTTTAAATCATATCCCAAATTCTTATAAAACGTCATGGCAGGAACTGGAATAAAATGTACATTAACAGAAACATCGCAATCAAAAATTTCTTTCATGATTGCATCGCGTTGCGGTTCTGTAATTCCTTTTATTCGAAGAGGATATAAATGATAACACCCAACTTTAGAATCGGTATGATACACTGGAACTTGAAAACGATTATCCTTTAAAAAAGCAGCTTGATATGTATCAAAAATTTGTTTACGTTTTAGTTGTGTATCATTATCATAACGCTCTAACTCTACCAAACCAATAGCTGCCGACATATCTGTCATATTGCATTTGTAACCAGCCTCTACAATATCGTATTTCCAATTTCCTTTTTGTGTTTTAGCTAAGGCGTCTTTATTTTGTCCATGCAACGTATACATGCACAAGTAATTATACAGCTCTGTATTATCAAAAGGTTCAGGGAAATTCAAGGCCACAGCACCACCTTCGGCAGTGGTTAAATTTTTTACTGCGTGAAATGAGAATACTGATACATCAGCTAAAGCTCCACATTTTTTGCCTTTATAATTAGCACCAAAAGAATGAGCAGAATCTGATAAAACCATAATTCTACCAAGTAATTCTTGATTTTTAGTCTTAGGTTTAAATTGAATTTTGTGCTTAACCACTAAGGCATTAATTTCATCATAATCGCATGGAAAACCAGCAAAATCAACGGGCATGATTACTTTTGTTTTTTCGTTTATGGCATTTTCGATATTAGCGACATTGATATTAAAATCATCGGCGTTCACATCCACAAACACAGGTTTTGCTCCGCAATGTATCACCACGTTTGCCGTTGCTGAATAAGTATAAGCAGGCAAAATAACTTCATCGCCCTCTCCTACTCCAAACCAACGCAACATAATTTCTAACCCAGCAGTTGCAGAGTTTAAGCATAGAGTTGATTTATTACCACAATAAGCAGTGAGTTTTTTTTCAAAATCTTTAGTGCGTGGGCCTGTTGTAATCCATCCAGATTTTAAGGCTGCTGTCACTTCAGCAATAATTTTATCATCTATACGTGGGGGCGAAAATGGTATCATGGTATTTGTTAATCTATTTTAAAGGCTTCGACTTCGCTCAGCCTGACAATGCTAATTAATTTTATTGAGTTTATGGAAATTATACTGTGTTAAGATACAAAAGAAAAATACAAAGAAAATAAATCCAGCCTGAGCCTGAAGCATTGATTCTACTAAAAAATTAAGAATCATTAAAATACTAAATAAAGACAATATATAATTCTTTTTAAATAAGCCATAAATTAAAGATCCAAGTGTCATTAATAAAAGTAAAATAAACCCTAGCAAACCTGTGCCAATAAATGTTTGTAAAAACTGATTATGAGCATTTAATTTTTTTATTAATGCGCCTGTTAAACCTTCTTTTTCATAAGCTTCAATTAATTTATCGTGTGAATCGCCAGGTGTTGTTCCAAAAATAAAATTTTCTTTTATCAGCTTAACTGATTCTTTCCATATTAATATTCGAACAGCGGTACTTTCTGCATCTGTTTTATCAATTTTTTCGGCAGAAGCCGTTACTTTAAATGCCACTTTAATTCTTTCAAAAGGTTGTGGCAAAAATTTATATGACAGGAATAATCCTAAAACAAATACAATTAAAGCCCCTACAATTAATTTCTTATATCCGTTTATATATAAAATCACAAACAATGCTGTAGGAATTAAGATAAACGCGGTGATTAATCCCATTTTAGAAGAACATAAAAATGTAGCAAACAATAATAATAAGGAGATAAATCCTATTTTAATATTTAAATACGCTAAGTGTGATAACCATGTTGGATAAAAAAGCATCACAATTAGCTGAGCAAATACCAAGTACATGGCAAAATAACTAGGATGTAAAAAGTAATTAAAATCTGAATAAAAAAAAGCATTGACATCTTCGAAAAAGTATAAGTAAAATGCCCTAAACAAACATAACATAGTGGCTAAAATACAGCCAGAAACAAAGGAAATCACTATTTTTTTAATTTGAACTTCATTGAATCGAGAAGCAAAAACTAAAATCGGGAAAGCAAAAAAGCCAAGTTTTATTTCAATAGCATTTAAAGCAGCTGACTTATTAATTGAAAAAAAATAACCTAATGCATGAATTAAAAAGAAAGCTAATAAAACATAAGACCATTTATTACTAAACACATTTTTAAATCCTTGTTTTACATTATCAAAAGCAAAAAATGAAATAGCCCATATCAAAATCAAAATGGCATGATTAATACCAAATGGCAAAAAAAATGCAATAAGTAATGGTATATTATAACCAAACTGAAGATATGTGCTTTTAAGTTTCGACAAGGTTATCTATTTATATATAAATCTAATAAAGCTTTTTTATCTGTTTTATAATTACTGTTAGTTGGCAGTTCTGGCAATACAATAATTTCCGATGGAATCATATAAACAGGAACAAGCTCCTTTAAGTAATTTTTTAATATTTCATTCGCCTCAAAATCTGTTGATTTTTTCACCGAAATATATGTTACTATTTTCTTAACGGTATTACCAGCCTTTAATGGAATAGTCGCTGCATTTGACACATTAGCATGTTTTAACAAAAGATTAGAGATTTCATCTAACTCAATACGATAGCCATTTAATTTCACTTGACTATCCATGCGTCCATTAAAATAAACCAAATCACCCTTATAGTATGCTAAATCACCTGTACGATATGCTCTTTTTCCATTATGAATAAAGTACTTCTCTGAATTTAAATCAGGGCGGTTACTATAACCAATTGAGACATTATCTCCAACTATTATTAACTCCCCTTCTTCTGTTTTATTTTTACTTTCGTTATCAATTAAAATTTCGGTATCGGGTTTCACATAACCGATAGGCACAGCCTTGTCTAAACTCAAAATCTCTTCGGTTACTTCTACATAACTTACAACTACTGTTGCTTCTGTAGGACCGTATGAATTAATAATTTTTAAATCAGGAAATGCTTTACGGATTTTTCTCACTAAGGCAGCCGGTAAATCTTCGCCTAATAACGTGATATGTTTAAAATGAGGGTAATTAGTTTGATTAAACTCAGGCAATGTTAAATACATGGATATAAATGAAGGTGTGCAAAACAAAGTAGTTGCCTGATATGCTTTGAAACGCTGCAAAAACAACTCAGGCGTTTTTAATGTTTGTAAATCATTTAATACCAACAAAGAGCCATAATGAAACGCACTCACTAAATCACATAAATACACATCAAAACTAAAAGTAGCCTGATTCATATAAACTAAATCGTTACTTTGAATTGGCCAATTAACAAACCATTTAATGAAATTATTTAAGGCTTTACGAGTAATTTGAACGCCTTTTGGAACTCCTGTGCTACCAGAGGTAAATAAAATATAGGCCAAATTTTCTTTACTTAAATCAACTTCAATATTATTTGCGGCCTCTGTATTTTTTGTTAAGCGTAATTCTTTATCGAAAACAATAGAAGCATTTACTGAATCTAAAGAAATATCCGACAAATTAATTAAAACCTTTGATTGAGTTGATTCTTGAATCACTTTCACTCTATGTTCAGGCATGATGCTATCTACCGCTACATAAGGAATATTTAAATGCAAAAAAGTAATAATACAAACCGCATAATTTGCTTGTTTTTCGCCATAAATAATAACAGGCGAATTTTTATCATAAGCTAATTCATTAAAACATTTTTTTAACTCATTAAATCTTTGATAAACTTCTGTAAATGATAAAGTAATATCCGTTCCAACAACAAATGGCTTGGTGTTATTGGGTGTAACATTTACAAAATCATTATTAAAAAAATCGTACTGCATCTTTCAAATATTATAACCAGCGTCCGCTAAACACATATAACGCCACTACTGTAAAATTAACTAATAAAAACACACTTAAGTACTTAACTATTTTTGGGCTTAAACTACCAAATAATATATCTCTTTGTTGCTTTCTGCAATTTATAGAATACGT
>JBEIPP010000094.1:0-12573 GCA_040376995.1 Flavobacteriales bacterium | reverse complement strand
ATGCATTAGGAATCGTAATGAGAGTTGAAAGCTTAATAAAACAGACACTTTTTTGACTGAAGTATAGTAGCCACTATGATGAAGGAGAAAAAGTGGCAAAGCGTTCTGTTTTGAAGAGGTTTCAGCTCGTAATAGATTTTCTAATGCGTAATCTGGGTTAAATGTAATATCTGGAATTTACAATTTTCAATTATAAAAGATGCTTAATAAACTTTTCGCTTTCTAAAAAGTTACGTGCCAATCTAAACTAAAAAAAATTAATAAGTATCATTTTGTTTTTTAGCTAAAGGGATTAATGTAATAATTCCTGTAATAAAAAACACAATTAACGATAAAATAGAGTTTCGCATACCGCCCGTTACTTGGCTAATTACACCAAAAGAAACAGTTCCTATAATCATTCCTAATTTTTCAATAACATCATAAAAACTAAAAAAACTCGTATGATCATCGGTTACTGGTATGTATTTACTATAAGTGCTTCGCGATAAGGCTTGCACTCCGCCCATCATTAACCCAACTAAAAAAGCAACAATATAAAATTCAACAGGTGTGTGTACCACCGCAAATGTAAACACACAAATAAAAATCCATACTGCCACCGATACCATTAACGATTTAATATTTCCAATTTGACGCGACAACCAAGAGAATAAAAATGAACCAGCAATCCCTACAAATTGAATAATTAAAATACTCACAATTAAAGCATTAGTTTTTGCTTTCTCAGCCGCTTCTCCTTCACCCCACTCTATCTCGTTACGTGCAAATAATACAGCTACTACCATGATAGTTTGCACCCCCATATTATAAAAAAAGTAACCAGTTAAAAAACGTTTCATCTGTGGCATCAGTTTTATTTGAGCCCACACGTTACGCAACTCTGTAAATCCTTTTGATAATAAACCATTTCTATCAGCTCCATGCGCTTGATGATTTTTATTAGGTAAATTTGCAAAAGTGTATTGAGCAAAACCCATCCACCAAAGTCCGGTTAACAAAAAAGCATATTTTACTTTAAAAAATCCTTTAGTGCTTACCACTATTCCATTTACAACAGTTTCCTCATATTTAAAAACGATGATTCCTATTAAACAAAGAATTAATAATAATGAGCTACCAAAATAACCTAAAGCAAAACCTCGTGCACTTACTTTATCTTGATTTTGTTCGGAAGCTATTTCGGGTAAATAAGAATTGTAATACACCAAACTACCCCAAAAACCAACAGTAGCTGTAATAAAAGGTAAGAAACTTAACTCTAAATACTCTCTTTCAAAAAAGAACAAACACATACAAGAAATAGCGCCTAAATAACAAAAGAATTGCAAAAAACGTTTTTTGTTTCCTAAATAATCTGCTACTCCACTTAATATAGGGGTAACTAAAACAACTATTGATAAGGCAAAAGCATATACAAACGAATAAATATTTTGATTTTCGAATTCGATGCCGAAAAAAGTAACCGTGTGTCCTATAAAATTTTCAGCGTCATCATGTGTGGTTACATAATCGTAAAAATTAGGAAAAATAGCTGAGGTAATTACTAAAGGGAATACTGAGTTTGCCCAATCGTAAAAAGACCAGGCTCTAATTATTTTTGGATTATCTTTTTGTATTAAATTCATCTCAATTAGTTTAGTAAGTTTTTATGATTACGAATTAAGAACGAATATACGAATCTGGGTTTAAGCTTTGTGCGCTATATTCGTATATTCGGATTAAGATTCGTGATTTTTAATTTTTAAATTCTTAATTAATGCCCTAATTTTTAATGATTTCAAACTCCACACGCCTATTTTTAGCTCTATCTATATCATTATCGTTACTAGCAATTGGCAAACTACTTCCGTAACCTTTAAAGTACATTTTATTTTGAACACCTTTTTTAATTAAATATTCAAAAACTTCGCGTGCGCGTTGTTCGGATATTTTTTGATTTTTACTTTTTGAACCTACATTATCGGAATGCCCATTAATTTGAACTTCCATGTGAGGATTTCGTAATAAATATTGAGCAAGTTTATTTAACTCCGAATACGATTCGGGCAACAAATAATAACGTCCGTTTTCGAAGAAAATATTTTTTAAAGCGATTTTCTCTCCCACCTTCACATCTTTTTTTACTTCTAAAACAGAATCTTGTGCTTCGATATTAAATGACCCTAAAATTTCAACTTTTACTTTTTCAACAACCTCTTTAGCTTTCACTAATTTAACATCATCAACAAAATAATAAGCTTCTTTAAAACCAAGTTTAAACACATTCATACGAATCATGTCTTTTTTAACGTTTGCTGAAAAATTTCCAATAGTTAAATATTTTTCACCGCCATCAGCTTGATATTTACCAGATACTTTAAACCACTGATAGCCATTTATAAAACTAGACTTTTTACTCACGGTATCAATTAAAGCGGGTTGCACCACATCGCCCTGGCTTTTGTATCCCATTTTGGTAAATAGAGCCCCAAACGATTTTAAAGAGGCATTACTCCAAAATGCCAAGCGCACATACATTTCGTATTCGTAAATTGTACCTCTATGCAAAGGTTCGGCTAATTTTACCTGCAAAAACTCCTTATATTTTTTTTGAAAGCGCAATCCAGCATAACAAGTCCCTGTTCGACCACCTCTTTGTTTGGTTGTATCATTACTAATAGGCTCTTGGTAATAATCAATACTAGCAATTTGTTGCCAAGGAATAGCATTTTTAATATTGCCAGATTTTTTTCTAAAATTCTCAAAACTTCCGTTTGGAACGATATTCTTAATGATTTCATCGTCTGTTTGGCATAAAACAACGACGGAATTCATAAAAAGAAATAATAAATATGTGTTTTTCAATTTCATTTACGTTCGCAAATGTAAGTTTAAGACTATATTATGTAAATATTTGTTATTAACATTTGTAATTATAAAAAAAAGCGTATATTTGCAACCCAATTAAAAAACAGATTAATACCTAATAGAATGGCAAATCACAAGTCGGCAATAAAAAGAATTAGATCAAATGACGCAAAGCGTTTATCAAATCGTTATTATGCAAAAACTACTCGTAATGCAGTAAAAAAATTACGTGAAACTGGTTCTAAAAAAGAAGCATCAGCGTTGTTACCTAAAGTAGTTGCTATGTTAGATAAATTAGCTAAGAAAAGTGTTATTCACAAAAACAAAGCATCTAACTTAAAATCTAAATTAACAAAGAGAGTTAATGCAATAGCAAAATAATTTTTCTTTTTACAAAAAATAACACAAAAGAGGCTGTCTTAAAAGTAATTTTGTATATTTTAAATCGAATATAAAGCCTGCTAATCGTTAAGATTGCAGGCTTTGTGTATTCTGTGAGCCTGTTTTTAAGACCTTTAGAAACAGTCTCTTTTTTTGAAATTTATCATAAAAATAACACTAAAATAATTAGGCAATCAGTAATTATTTTATAACTTTGTGGAAATTAAAAACAAATAACTTAAATATAGATGATGAATACTAAAACTTTACGAAACTTAAGTCTTGCTATTGGAACAACTGCTTTGTTAGTTGGTTGCAATGGTTTAGGAAAAATGGTTAAAAAACAATCAACTTTTTCTTACGATGTAAAACCTAACCCATTAGAAATGCATGGAGATAGCATAGGATTTACAGTTACAGGTAAATATCCTGCTAAAGTTTTTGCTAAAAAAGCTACCGTTACCTTAACTCCAGTTGTTAAATATGCTGGTGGAGAAAAAACGTTAAAACCAGTTATTTTAGTTGGTGAAAAAGCTACTGGTTCTGGTCAAAAAATTAGCTACGAAAAAGGCGGTACTTTTAGTTATACATCCGAAAAATTTGCTTACGAACCAGCTATGAAAGTAGCAGAAGTTGAAGTTAGAGCTCAAGGTGCTGTAAAGAAAAAAACTAAAGATTTTAAACCGGTAAAATTAGGTGATGGAACAATTATTACTCCTTTATTAGTTAGAAATGATGAAAAAGGAATTTATGCAAAAGATGCATTTGTTAAATCTACTCCAGCTAACCAAACAGCTAACGTATATTATTTAGTTAATAAATCTGATGTTCGTGCGAGCGAAATGAAAAGTGATGAGGTTAAAAACTTAAATACTTTTATTAGCGATAACATTAACAACCCTTGGTATGAATTTAAAGACATTAACGTATCTGCTTATGCATCTCCAGATGGTGAATTATCTTTAAACGAAAACTTAGCTAAAGACCGCGCTAAATCTGGTTCAAAAGCTTTAATGAATGAGTTTAAAAAGAACAAAAACAAAGATCAAAAATTTGGCAAAGAAGATGCGAATTATGTAACACAAACAACTGCTGAAGATTGGAATGGTTTCAAATCTTTAATGGAGTCATCTACAATTGCTGATAAAGATTTAATCTTACGTGTATTAACAATGTATAATGACGGAGATCAACGTGAAAAAGAAATTAAAAATTTATCAAAAACTTATACTGAAGTAGCTGATAAAATTTTACCAAAATTACGTCGTTCAGTTTTAACTGTTAACGTTAACAAAAAATCCCGTACAGATGAGCAAATTGCTAAATTAACAACAACTTACCCAGATTCTTTATCAGTTGAAGAGATGTTATACGGTGCTAACTTAACTAATGATTTAAATACTAAAGTTCAAATTTACACAGCTGCTGAGAAAAAATACTCTAGCGATTGGAGAACTTCAAACAACTTAGGTGTTGCTTTATTAATGAATAACAAAATTTCTGAAGCTGGTGAAGCATTTAAACGTGCTGAAGCTACTGCTAATGGAAACCCAATAGTAATGAACCACTTAGGTATTATTGCAGCTAAAGCAGGTGATCGTAAAAAAGCTATGGAATATTATGATAAAGCAAACGGTGCTGGTAACGAAGTAAACTATAACAAAGGTATCTTAAACGTTCGTGATGGTAAATATGCTGATGCGGTTGGTAACTTTGGTGATTACAAAGGATTTAACAAAGCTTTAGCTGAGTTATTAAACGGTAATCAAGGCGCTGTAGTTTCTACAATTGATGCTAGTAAAGAAAAAGATATGGCTTTATCTTCATATTTAAAAGCAGTTGCCGCAGCTCGTAACAATAATACAGCTGAAGTAATCAACAACTTAAAAGCAGCTATTGAAAAAGACGGTTCTTTAAAAGCAGCAGCTAAAGATGATGCAGAGTTCATTAAATTACGTGAAAATGCTGATTTCAAAGCATTAGCTAACTAATTAAAAACACTTAAAAAAAAGCTCATTCGCCAGCTGGCGAATGAGCTTTTTTTATGTTCAAAAATTGCATTCTCTGTTTAAAATCTATTATATTTAAAAGCGATAACGACTCGATACATCATGGCTAAAGTTATTCCGTTTAAAGCAATTCGTCCCGAAGGAGATAAAGTTCATTTAGTTGCCTCTCGTTCAGTAGATGGATATAATCCAGAGGAACTAAAAGAAAAACTAACAGGAAACCCCTACTCCTTTTTACATGTCATAAATCCTGATTTTGAAGATGGAATTAAAACAAAACCTGGATCAAAAGAAAGATTAATTAAAGTAAAAAATCAGTTCAAAAAATTTGTTCGTAAAAAAATATTTTTACGAGATGAAAAGCCATGTTATTATTTGTATCGCCAAGTAAAAGAAGGTAATGAATTTGTTGGAATTATTGCTTGCACAAGTATTGATGATTATATCAATGGCGTTATTAAAATACACGAGCAAACATTAACAACACGTGAAGAAAAATTAAAAGATTATTTAGAAGTTTGTGAGTTCAACGCTGAACCTGTATTGTTTTGTTACCCTAATGACGAAGCAATAGATTCTATTTCTGATGAAATAGCTAAAACACGGCCTGATTACGATTTTACAATGACTGATAAGGTACGCCATACTGTATGGGTAATTGATTCTAGTAAAACGGTGAAACAAATTGCTGAACGTTTTGCGACTATACCGAATATTTATATTGCCGACGGCCATCATCGTTCAGCTTCAGCTACTCTGTTAGGTAAATTAAGGCGTAGTACTAATAAGTCTTACACAGGCGAAGAAGCATTTAACTATTACTTAGGTGTTTTCTTTCCTGAAACTCATTTAAAAATTTATGATTACAATCGAATTGTGAAAGATTTAAATAATTTAACGGTTAATGAATTAATCTATAATTTACAAAACAATTTTACAATTACCGAAATAAAAGCAGCTGATTATAAACCTACTCAAAATCATGAAATATCAATGTATGTTGATAATACATGGTATTCGTTAAAAGCAAAAGACTCTATTTACAATGCCAAAGATCCTATTGATAGTTTAGATGCGGCTATCTTAACCAAATATATCCTTTCGCCAATTTTAAATATCAGTGATTTAAAAACAGATAAACGCATTGGATTTATTCCTGGAGTAAAAGGCAGTAAAGAATTAAAAAAACAAGTGGATGAAGGGATAGCTACTGTTGCTTTTGGGTTATACCCTGTAACCATGGAACATTTAAAATGGATTGCTGATACTAATAACATCATGCCTCCAAAATCAACTTGGGTAGAACCAAAAATGCGCAGTGGGTTAGTAATTTATAGCTTAGAAGAATAGTTAATGATACTATTTAATAATGTATTGATTTGATAATGATGGAACGGTTAAGTGAAATATCAAAAGTATGTATCAAAGAACTTGAATTATTAAGAACTATTAGCGTTCAAACATTTACAGAAACTTTTGCCCATCTGAATTTAGAAAACAATATGCGAAAATATGTTTCTGATAATTTAAGTCTTGAACAATTAAGTAAAGAACTAAAGTCAAAAGATTCGGAGTTTTATTTTTTAAAGCTAAATAACCAAATTTTGGGTTATTTAAAATTAAATAAAAATGAGGCTCAAACTGAGTTAAAAAACAATACTACCCTTGAAATTGAGCGTATTTATGTAAAGCAAGAATTTCATGGCAAACAGTTTGGAAAATTACTATTACAAAAAGCCATTGATATTGCCAAAGAACAAGGCTGTCAAACTATTTGGTTAGCCGTTTGGGAACATAATTTAAAAGCTATTGCTTTTTATAAAAAAAATGATTTTAAAGAATTTGATAAACATAACTTTCAATTAGGTGATGATTTACAAGTAGATATTATGATGAAAATGAACTTAAATTAACGATGTCGATTTCAGAAAACATAAAACATATAACCAATCAATTACCCACTAGTGTTACATTAATTGCTGTATCTAAAACCAAACCCAATGATATGCTATTAGAAGCATACAATGCAGGACAAAGAGATTTTGGAGAGAATTACGTGCAAGAGTTAGTTAACAAGTACGAGCAATTACCTAAAGATATTAATTGGCATTTTATAGGGCATTTACAAAGCAATAAAGTAAAATACATAACACCATTTGTACATTTAATACATGGTGTTGATAGTTTTAGTTTATTAAAAGAAATTAATAAATATGCTCAAAAAAACAAAAGAGTAATTGATTGCTTATTACAAATATACATTGCTCAAGAAGAAACCAAATTTGGATTTGATTTTAAGGAAGCGTCTCAAATTTTGAATTCAAATGAATTTAAAGATTTAAAAAACATATCTATCAAAGGATTTATGGCAATGGCTTCAAATACTAATAACACGGAACAAATCAAAAAGGAATTTGCCTCTTTAAAAACATTTAGTTTAAATTATCCTGATTTTAAAATTTTAAGTTTTGGAATGAGTAGCGATTATAAACTAGCTATACAAGAAGGATCAACGATGATACGACTTGGCAGTAGTATTTTTGGCGAAAGAAATTATAACAAATAAAAAAGCAGAAGATTACTTCTACTTTTTTATTTGTTATCTTGAATTCATATGTTTAAAATTAGTGTAATACATAATTACAAATGAAAGTGAAATAATTGCCATAAAATAAGATCCTGAAATTAAACTATAAATTAAACCCATCGTATTGATAGTTGAATAAATATAAAAACCCCACTTCTGTAATTTCCACATTTTTATAATTCCTAATAAAGAAATCATATAAATTACAATTCCAAGAGCTATAATAGATGCAAATTTACCAGGACCAATCTCTAAAAGTGTTTGTATACCTTTTTGCTGATTCTCATCCATAACAGCCATTGTATCTTCATCTAATGATAATTTTTCAAATGCTTCAAAAATAAAACTTCTAAAGGCAAGACAAATTAACAAGCATGTCAAGGTCAAACCACTCCATATAAAACTTAAAATGCATAACACAGTTAAAAACTGAGGGCGTTTTGGTGTTTCGTTAAGATTATTTTCTAATGATAAATTTTCTTCCATATTTATGTTTTTATTTTAAATTTTTAAAATTAATCGCATACATAACTATCCAAATTACAGATAATAAAAGTAATAAAACTGTTCCTGTACTTCCAATTAAACCATCTCCATCCAGAAAAAATGAAGCAATTGCAGGTATTATTTCTCCTACAGAATATATAAAAAAACCATTTCTTTTTAACCTCCAAACTAACAAAACTCCATAAAAACAAATTGAAGCACAGAATAAACCAATAATTAAATTAGGTACAGCATTTTCATAGGCATTCAATAATGATTGTTCCATTTCACTAATAATGCCATGAGTTTCATTTTTTGATGTTGTTATACTCTTAATAAATTCTTCGGATTTAATAATAGATAAATATCTCCAAATCGACCAAATAAAATAAAAAATATTACCAATAAAACTCAGTATACACAATATTGTAAGAATTTGAGGTCTTTTTGGAACTTCGCTTACTGGTTGATTTTCAATTGACATACTATCTTCCATAATTATTAAACGTTTAAATTGTAAACAAAAATAGCTTTTATGTTTCCATAAAAGCTATTTTAAATAAAATATTTTAGATTAGTGCCCAGCTTCTTGTTGAACTGAATCAATTGCTTGATTCATTTCTTCTTTCATTTGCTCAGCACTTTGCTCCATTATTTCTTTAAATTGGTCACCAAAAGCACCAGACTCAGATTGAATTTTGCCAATATTCATTACTAAAATTGTAGTTAAGATAAGGGCAACTAATCCAATAATAGCGCCAGCAATTCCTAACCCTTTTTTACCTCCTGTTTTTCCTAATTTCATCACCCCTAAAATAGATAATGCAGTACCAGCTAATGATAAAACTAACCAAAAAATACCTAAACCGTATCCACCACCTAAAGCAGCAGCAAATGTAACTGCGGTAGCTACGAATACATAAAACACTAAAGCTACTTATGCAATAACGAATCCTGATATTGCTAATCCTTTACCCTGAGGTTTTTGAGTTGTTGTTTCTTCCATAATCTTTGTTTGTTTTTAGTTATTAATATATATACAAAAAAAGAACAAATTTGGCCTTAAACTAAATTTACGAAGTTTAGTTATCAACAATCGTCTAATAACAAAGCGGTTTAGTATAATAAATATGTTAATTCGTCTAAGAATTTAATTTTAACCAATTAATAAAAGGAACCGACTCCAATGTATTTTGTTTTAGCTTCAGACTGTCAAAATAAGTAACTGATTTTAAGTTATTAATCAGGGTTATTTTTTTCAACTGTTGATTAGAAGATACTGTTAATTCAATGTCTGAATCTTTAAAATAATTCATCCAATCATTAAAATCGTTTCTTAATGTAAATCCATTAACAGCTATAATTTCATCGCCTAAACTTAATCCTGCTTTCCAGCTTGGAGAATATGGAGCGATTAAAGACACTTTTCTATTGATTCCAAAATCAATTGTTTTAAATCCATAAACTGATTCACTTAAAACAGTGCTAGGAATTTTTACGAAATCAATTTTTAAATAATTAAAACACTCTAATAACGGAATATCAAAATCTTCGGTACCATACACATATTGATTAAAAAAGTCTTTCAAAGATACGCCTACCATTTTCTCGCAAGTAGTAATAATATCTTGCTCCGAATACCCTTTGTTTTTCTTTCCAAACTCATTATACAATTCTCTACAAACATCACTTAAGCCTTTTTGATTATTGGCATGTTTCATAATTTGAACATCCAACATAAAAGCAATTAATGTTCCTTCATCATAAATAGAGGTTTTTCGATAAGGAGCACCTGGAACATAGCCATCTAACCATGTATCCCAACTCGAATGAGCAACTGATAAATTAAATCGTCCGTAATTATGAAAATGTTTGGTTAAACGCTCTTCCAATGTATCAAAATACTCTTGGATATTAAATACACCGCTTGTTAATAATAATAAATCTCCGTAATATGTGGTAAAACCCTCATAAACATAACCTGTTCGCGCGTAATTTTCTTTAGTAAAATCATAAGGTAGCATTTCAATCGGTCGAATGTATTTGATATTCCAAGTATG
Source organism: Flavobacteriales bacterium (assembly GCA_040376995.1). Lineage (GTDB taxonomy): Bacteria > Bacteroidota > Bacteroidia > B-17B0 > Aurantibacillaceae > UBA4416. The sequence goes on along the minus strand of JBEIPP010000094.1, from coordinate 2,200 downwards.
AAATAATTCATGGCAAGAAACACCTAAAATATCTTCGTATGTTTTTCCTTTATTCACATTATAACCTGGCCCTATAGCTATAACTGTTGATTTTTGATGTTCAACACCATGGTAAAATTTAAACGGCAAGATTTGAAATAAAAAATGGTATTCCGTAACGGGAAAACCACCCCAAAAATTGAGAGAAGTTTGAGTGAACTTTGTAAAATCTATTTTGATTTTCTCAAAATCTGGTTTACACTCACCCACAAAATGTAACCAAAATTGAATACCATTAACAGTGTAAAAATCGGATTGTAAATTAGCGCTCGCGATAATTGGACTATCAGCTAACTCGTCAAAAGACTCTGCCGTTAATACTTTACCAGACGTTTTTAGAGACGTAGCAATCTTATAAGAATCTGGAATCTCTAACTCAACCGTATGCTCTTCGTTTACTCGATTAGGAACATACATACATAAATGCACTGGATTTACATATAACTGTGTATCATCTGCAAAGCAATTACCTGCATTTATCTCTGTTGTATAATAGCTATAAGTTACTCTTACTTTTTTAGCTCCTTTGGTTTCAATAACCCATAAATCTTTAGTTGATTTAAAATACGATAACGGATTATCATTGTTATCAAAAGCATCTACTCGCTTCACATTTTTAGCAAAATTTCCCAATTCGTAACGTCCAGGGCGCCAAGCTGGTAATTGCAACTCAAGTGTTGGAGTATTGATATTGTCAATTGTTAAATCAACATATATATAATGAGAGCTAGGACTTTTAAGATATAATTTATAATGAATCATAGTCAATATTTGGCTCTAAATTAAATAAAAACGAATTATATTTACGTAATAATGAAATTGGTTTTCATATTTATTTTATTAGGTTTTACATGCTTTTCGCAAGTAAATGATTCTTTATTATATCAAACTCAAGGTATTGAAAATGATACTGAAAGAGTAAATCAATTATATAAAATTGGTTTTGATATCAGAAATAATGCTCCAGATATGAGTTATGAATTTGCTAAAGTATGTATGCAAGAAGCTTTAAAAACAAATTCACCCAAACATATAGCAAAAGCATACAATTTATTAGGTGTACTGTATTACAAAAAAGGTAATTTCACTAAAGCATTAAACTACCAAAAACAAGCCTTGGCCTTAAATAAATCCGTTCATAACGAAACAGGAATTGCTATCAATCAAACCAATTTAGGAAATATTTATAGCGACATTAATTATTTACAACTAGCAGAGCAAACTTATTTAGAAGCGTTGCAAACCTACAACAAAACTAATAACATGCTTCACATTGTTCGTAGTTTAATCAACTTAGGCGTTTTAAAATACAATCAAAAACAACATAATGCGGCCATTAAACAATTTGAAGAAGCTTTAACCTATGCTAAAACTATTGAAGAACATGAATTAGTAGCATCTTGTTACAACAACATTGGAGCCATTTTAAGAGAACAAAATAAATTAGACAGTGCACTACTCTACTTGGAAGAAAGCTTAAAAATAAGACAACTAATTGACGATGAATTTGAATTGGCAGATAGTTACAATAATATTGCGCTAGTTTATATAATGAAAAAAAACTTCAATAAGGCCGCCAACTATATTTTGTTAGCAAATGAAATATCCACAAAATATGATTACACTGAAGCCTTACTAGAACTATACCATACTAGCTCATTATTTTTTGAAGCTCAACAAAATTTTGAGCAAGCTAATGTTTGGCTCAAAAAACATTATGCTTTAAAAGACAGTATTCAAACTCTAGAAAAAACCTCTATTGAATTAGAATTTTTAGATCATGAAAAAATAATCCAATCAAAACAAGTTGAAACAAAACAACTCCATAACCTATGGTTATTAATATCATGTTTAATCATGTTAGTTGGTATTCCTTTATTTTTAATCCGCTTCAAAAGATGAGTAAAAAAGATAAAAACAGAGTTAATGTGGTTTACTCCACTAATCCTAATTTCAGTTATGAAAATGAGGCAGAAGAATCTCATGAAACTTTACCTCCTCAGCAACAAAATTTAAAGTTGTTTTTAGACCGAATTGGTGGTGGAAAACTAGTAACGCGCATCAGTGGTTTTATAGGAACCGAAGAAGATTTGAACGATTTGGCTAAAACGCTCAAACAAAAATGTGGGGTTGGCGGCAACTCCAAAGACGGTAATATTTT
>JBEIPP010000233.1:0-3827 GCA_040376995.1 Flavobacteriales bacterium | reverse complement strand
GTTGAAAGCTTAATAAAACAGACACTTTTTTGACTGAAGCATAGTAACCACTATGATGAAGGAGAAAAAGTGGCAAAGCGTTCTGTTTTGAAGAGGTTTCAGCTCGTAATAGATTTTCTAATGCGTAATCTGGGTTTAATAAACCAATGAGAAATATTAATTAATCTATCACTATTTGACTCATGTATTGTCAGACTGAGCGAGAGTCGAAGTCTTTATTCTTATTTCAAAGCGCCTTAGGCAGAAGTAGCTCAACTGAAATAGAGAGCATTCTGAACTTGTTTCAGCACCTGAGTTGTTTTATAAATATTGGGGTACTGAATCGAGTTAAGAATGGCTATTAATCAAAATTTCTTCTTTGCAAAGCTCTCTTTAAATTTATACTTTTACGTACTTATAAATTTAAAATGAATCCATCTATTCCAAGAGGTACAAGAGATTTCGGACCAGCCGAAATGCAAAAACGCCAATATATTTTCAACACTGTAAAAGCTAACTTTCAATTATTTGGCTATGCGCCTATTGAAACACCTTGTATGGAAAATATTACTACCTTAACTGGTAAATATGGAGATGAAGGTGATCAATTGATTTTTAAAGTTTTAAATTCTCGTATACACGAAAGTAAAGACGAAAAAAAAGAAGAACTTAAAAAAGAATTTAATACCTCATTAGAGAAACCTTATAATTCAGAATTATTAACAGAACGCGCCTTACGCTACGATTTAACCGTACCCTTTGCTCGTTATGTGGTCATGAATAATCACGCCATTACGTATCCTTTTAAACGTTACCAAATACAACCCGTTTGGAGGGCTGATAAACCTCAAAAAGGACGTTATCGCGAATTTTACCAATGCGATGCCGATGTGATTGGTTCTAACTCATTAATTAATGAATTAGAATTAATTGCCATGATGGACAAATCATTTAGTGAATTAAATATTCCTGTTTTAGTTAAATTTAATAACCGAAAAATATTAAGTGGTATTGCCGAAATTTTAAATGCTAGTGATAAAATTATTGACATTACTGTTGCCATAGATAAACTAGATAAAATTGGTAAGGAAGGTGTTGTAAAAGAATTACAAGAAAAAGGAATTTCTGAATCTGCTATTAAACAACTAGAACCTTTAATTGATTTATCTGGCTCTAACGAAGCTAAAGTAGCTGTGCTAAATACATTTTTAGCGAATAGCGAAATTGGAAAAAAAGGGATTGAGGAAATAAATTTCTTATTATCTAATTTAAAAACGATTGAGATTAAACACATTAAAGTTGAATTAGATATTACTTTGGCTCGAGGTTTAAACTACTACACAGGAACTATTTTTGAAGCCAAAGCCAATGCAGGAACATTTACGCCAAGTATTTTAGGTGGCGGACGCTATGATGATTTAACAGGAATCTTTGGATTAAAAGGTTTATCAGGTGTTGGTATTTCATTTGGTATTGATAGAATTTATGACGTGATGGAAGAATTAAATTTATTTCCTGAATCAGTGAATAAGGTATCAACTACAAAAATTTTATTAGCCAACTTTGGCGAAGCTGAATTAATGCACTGTGTAGGCTTAGTGTCAAAACTAAGAGCTGCTGGTATTAATGCTGAAGTATATCCTGATGTGGTGAAAAAAATTGCCAAACAATTTGAGTATGCAGATAAAAAACAAATTCCTTTTGTTGGTGTCGTTGGTGGCAACGAAATGGCAAATAATACTGTGATGCTAAAAAACATGATTACGGGTACTCAAGAAGAAGTTAACTTTGAGAAATTGGTACAGAGTTTAAATGACTGAAACATAGTAACCACTATGATAAAGGAGAAAAAGTGGCAAAGCGTTCTGTTTTGAAGAGGTTTCAGCTCGTAATAGATTTTCTAATGCGTAATCTGGGTTTAATTAACATTTAGTTTCATTGGTACTTTTCTTAACAAATGTGGCTGTGGCAGGAACAACAACTACTTTGCGAATACAAAAAATAAACCTGTACACAAAGTACAACTTACTACAATATTAATAATAGCCCACATAGTCATGTCTTGTTTAATGAGCTCAAAGGTTTCGTAACTAAATGTAGAAAAGGTGCTTAAGCCACCACAAATACCAATTATAACTAGGTGTTTATAGTTATCTGGAATTAAATTTTTTTCTTGATAAGCGTAAATTAGAGTTCCAAATAACAAACAACTAATTACATTTGATGATAAGGTTGCTAATGGTAAAGTAATAGTTGTTTTATTAATCCCTAATGAAATTAATAAGCGCAATACACTTCCTAATCCTCCGCCTATAAATACTAATAGATAGTTCATGTTGTGTTTTTGTTTCCTGTAGTTCTTTCTGATAGTTGCAGATGTTTTAATTTTCTATGTGTTTATTTTTTTGCATTAATCTAAGTTATACGCGGCGGGAAACTATTTTTTATTTCCTTTATAAATACATCCGCCAATGCTATCTCTACTAGCATTTGTTACAGAGTTTAATGTGTTTGTTTTTTCATTTAATCTTAAATAACCTAAGTAAGCAAAAATAATAGCTTCCTTAAATTGAATAATTTCATCCGAAGGAATTTCTATTATTCCTTTATAATAATGTTTTAATCTTTCAATCAAAAAAGTATTATATACACCTCCACCAGTTATTAAAACAGAATTTAATTGCTGGTGGTTTAATGTTTTAGCTATTTGTATAGCGGTGTATTCAACACAAGTTGCTAGTTTATCATTCAACGAAATGGTTGAATGATTTAAAATAGGCAAGAAATAATTCTCAAAAAATTCTCTTCCTAATGATTGTTGTTGTGTATTTAGTTTTAGTAAATATTGTAACAGGGTATTATTGCAATTTCCTGAAGATGCCATTTTTCCGCCATCATCAAAAAACGTTCCTATTGTTTCGGTTAAATAATTGAGTGCCATGTTGCCTATACAAATATCAAAGGCTGAGGTTTTATTATTTTTAGTAAAAGAAATATTTGCTATACCGCCAATATTTAAGCATGATGCAGTTTGATAAAATAAATCTCTATCACCAATAGGAACCAATGGTGCGCCTTGTCCGTTTAAAGCAACATCTAAACTTCTAAAATCACAAATGGTTGTAATATTTGTTTTAGCAGCAATAGTTGCGCCGCATCCTATTTGTGTTGTAAAGCCATGTTGAGGTTGATGAAAAATAGTATGACCATGAGAGGCAATAGCATCTGTTGTATGCTGATATTTGGTTAAAAATTCATTGACATGTTGTCCGATAAAAGCCCCATAAGCACTGTGTAGTTTAAAATAAGACTCAGCGCTGGCGCTAAACGCCGTTTGAAGTTGTTCTTTCCAGGTGGGTTTATAAGTAATGGTTTGCGAAGCTAAAAGGCTAAAGGAAACATGTTCATTTTGGGTTTTAAATTCGCATAAGGCTAAATCCAGACCGTCCATCGACGTTCCGCTCATTATACCAACTATTTTCATGGATTTGTGCTGCATTTTAATTTAAAATTAAGCAGAATTGTTATTTAAATAGGACAAATTGAAAAAATCTCTCAACAAAATAATTTTAACAAATCGACAATTAGAAGTTGATAATTCGAAATATCTCCTATTTTTGTGAGGGTAAAATGTTCAACTATTAAAAATACAAGACCATGCAATTTCAACTTACAGAAGAGCAATTAATGATTCAAGCAGCAGCGAGGGATTTCGCTCAAAACGACTGCAAACCAGGAGTAATTGAGAGAGATGAAACTCAAAAATTTCCAGTAGAACAAGTTAAAAAGCTCGGAGAATTAGGCTTTTTAGGAATGATGGTTGATCCAAAATACGGTGGAGGCGGTAT
>JBEIPP010000148.1:0-7702 GCA_040376995.1 Flavobacteriales bacterium | reverse complement strand
CAACCAAAGCAATATTCATCACAACCTATTAGTACAACAGCTACTATTGGTAAAAACACCGTAATTATGCCTGGCTGTTTTATTGGAAACAATGTAACAATTGGAGATAATTGCATTTTACATCCAAATGTAATTGTTTACGACAATTGTCAAATTGGAAATAATGTAATTATACACGCTGGAACAATTATTGGCTCGGATGCTTTTTATTTTAAAAATCGTAAAACACATTTTGAACAATTACAAACTTGCGGCAATGTAATTATAAAAGACAATGTACAGGTTGGCGCTAATTGCACTTTTGATAAAGGTGTAACCTCTGACACCATCATTGGGAAAGGAACAATTATAGACAATCTAGTTCATGTAGCGCATGATGTTGTAATTGGCGATATGTGCTTATTTGCTGCTAATGTGGCTATTGCTGGCTGTTGTACAATTGGCAATAATGTTACCATGTGGGGGCAAGTTGGTGTGTCAAGTAACATTACCATTGGCGATGGCGCAGTAATACAAGCACAAAGTGGCGTTGGAGAAAACGTGCCTGCCGGAAAAACTTTTTTTGGTTCACCAGCAGCAGAAGCAAGAACTAAAATGCGTGAGGTATTTGCTGTAAAACAATTACCATCATTAATTCATAAATTATACAATAAATAAATTGGCTAATCTTAAAAAAAACAGTCGTTCCATTTCAAACTCCGTTAAAGATGTGAAATTGAATTCTTTGTTAGAAATGACAAAGGCAATTAACAATAACCTTACAACTTCTCAATTATTAGATATTTATCAGGAAATTTTAGAAAACAGATTAAAAGTTGGGAAACTTGTGTTGTTTAGCTATACAACCGAGTGGACTTGTATCTTAAAATACGGAGTTGATAAAGATTATAATCATTTAGTATTTGAACCCGAGCTATTAGATATTAAAGAAATTGAAACAATTTCTTATTCTAAAGGAAACTTAAGTCAAAAATTTGAGATTGTGATTCCTGTTTATCACAAACAAACTCCTCTAGCCTTTGTATTATTAGGTGATATTGACGAGAAAAGAATTGAAATGAGTTCTGCTATTAAACATTTACCATTTATTCAAACCTTAACTAACGTAATGGTGGTGGCTATTGAAAATAAAAAATTATATAAAACCTCACTTCAAAAAGCAGCCATACAAAAAGAATTAGAGTTAGCACAAAGTATGCAAAAATTATTATTTCCTTCTTCACTTCCCAATATCGAAGAATTAGAAATGAATGCGTTATACTTACCACATCAACAAGTTGGAGGCGATTATTATGATGTGATTTGGATTAACGAAGTTGAATTTGTGTTTTGTTTAGCGGATGTTTCGGGTAAAGGAGTAGCGGCCGCATTATTAATGAGTAATTTGCAAGCTGCCTTGCGTGTGCTTTTAAAATACACTCAAAATTTAACGGAAATTGTGATTGATATTAATCAATTGATTTGCGATAATGCTAAAACCGAAAAATTTATTTCATTGTTTATTGCTAAATATAACATTGGAACACGTAAGCTGTCTTATATTAATGCTGGTCATAACTCCCCAATTTTAATAAATAATAACCAAGCTATTGAGTTAGATAAAGGATGTACATTATTAGGAATTACAAATCCACTGCATTCACTAGAAACTGAAACATTATTGATTTCTCCTCAATCAATTTTATTTGCTTATACAGATGGATTAACAGATACCGTTAATAGTCAAGATGATGCTATTTCAGTAGAAGAACTAAAAAACATCTTAATAAATAATATAAATTCTAATTGCGAATTCATTAATAAAGCAATAATATATTATTTAGAAGAATTTAAAGGAGAAATGCCTTTTGTTGATGACATTGCTATGTTAGCTTGTAAATTTAATTAAGAATGCCAAATTTCCCAAGCTTTATCTGCTTGTAATTTCAACATATTTAATCCATTAATTGTAACCGCATTTTGAGATTTTCCTTTTTGTAAAAACAGGGTTTCTTCTGGATTATATATTAAATCGTATAACAAATGTTCACTTGTTATAAATTCAAAAGGAATTTCAGGACAAGCTTCTACTTTTGGATACATACCCAATGGGGTGCAATTTACAATGAGTTTAAAAGCATTCAATACATATTCATTTAATTCAGAATAATGAAAATAATTAACCGCTTTTTTTTCTCCAGAAGTTACGTAATAAAAATCAACGCCCACATTTTTTAAAGCAAACGCTACAGCTTTAGACGCTCCGCCGGTACCTAATATTAATGCTCTTTGATGAATAGGTTCTAAAAACGGCTTGATACTTTGCGCGAAACCATAGTAATCGGTATTGTATCCAATTAAGTAAGGTGTATTATTAGTCCAAGAAATTTTAATGCAATTAACAGCGCCAATTTCTTTGGCGGTTACATCTAATTCGTTTAAAAAAGGAATCACTAATTCTTTATATGGCTTAGTCACATTTAAACCAGATAATTTATTATCAATAATAATTTGCATTAAATTATCTAAGTTTTCTAAATCAAAATTAGAGTATTGAAAACCTTCTTTATCTTCTTTGATAAATTTTTCTTCTAAATAAGATTTAGAGAATGAATGTGACAACGATTTGCCAATGAGTCCAAAATGCATCATCTATTATAAATCTCTTTCGTCAGTTATTTGATCTGCCTTAAAAGCTTTTAAATCAAATACAAATATATTATCCGCAATTTCTGCGTTAGGTTTAAATGTTTTAATCTCGTAGGTTTGGGTACTCCCGTCTTTCATCATCATCACTAATTTAGCTACTTGCTTTTTTGTTTTATCTACAAATAATTTTACTGTGTGAAATTTCTTTTTTTCTGGCTTAACAGATGGGTATAAAGTAATGACATGACAAATAGCTATTCCAACTTTTTCTTCTTTTTCGTATTTATATTTATAACCAGTTTCATACATCGTGAAAATTTTAGATGGATTTAATTGATCTTCGTTATTTGAATCAAAATTTTTGATAGTTACTTCATTAGCATCTTTATTATGAGCCCAAATAGTTTTCCCATCACATACAATCACATTCCCAGGGATATCTAATTTAAACTTAGAACCCTTTACTAGTACTTTACCTGTTTGTTTTTCGGTTTGTTTTTTTTCCTTATTTAAAATAGTAAATATATATTCAGATGTAATGGTTTTGTAAGATTTAGTTACTTTACTCAATTCATCTAATATCGATTTTGCTTTTGGATCATGATCTTGTGCTAAAGCGCTAAGAGATGATATAGTGATACTTGCTATTAGTAAGAATATTTTTTTCATAGTGATGTTTTCTTTTAATGTTTCAAACAGAAACATGATTTTATTTTACAATACCAAAGATAAAACAATGGTTATGCCAAATTAGAATGCAAAAATATATAAAAAGTTTAAATGTGTTAATTTTAAATTAAACTTAAACTTTTATAAAACAAAAAATCCTGATAATTTCTTACCAGGATTTTGCGGTCCGGACGGGACTCGAACCCGCGACCTCCGCCGTGACAGGGCGGCATTCTAACCAGCTGAACTACCGGACCAACTTCCAATCTTACAATTGGGAGTGCAAATTTACAACTATTTTCTTAACCACAAAAATATTTTTAAAAAAATTCAATTATTTTTTAAATTAATTTAATTATTGATGCAAAACTCAAATCTATCCAACGCTATAAACTACTCTGTTGCCGACAAAATCATTTCTTTAATTGTATAATACTGTTTCATCTTTAAGCTCTTCTCTCTTCGCCAACCGCTAGATAGATTAACATTAAAAAGCTCAGATACCTCTTTATAATTCATGTGATTTAAAAAAGCTTTCACATATTCAAAATCGCCTTTTTTCCAAGAATCTAAATAGTCTTCGTAAATCATAAACAGATTATTTAAATATAAACTCGTTTTTTCATTATTAGTGGCAATTAAAAAACGACTATCTGTTTTCTTAATCAAATCTAATCGTTGCCTAGCATCAATTAACCCAAAGCCTAAGCGCTCATAAGCACTATGTTTACTTTGTAAAGATTCTAGGGTGTCATGATATAACACGTGTTTTAATTTAAAATCAAGATTATTCTCAATAATACATTCTTCAATATCAAAAATCACTTCTAAGGTACCCTGTAAACTATTAGTTATTCCCTGAAACTCGTTCGTCATTACCATATCTAAATTTGTAATAAAATGCTTTTTATGTATTTTATTAATTACAGTAATTACATTTTGTAAGTCTTTTTGAATTCCAGTATTAGAACTAGATCCCAAATTTCTGACTGCCGACATTAATATAAAGTGTTCCATTGAATGTTAAATTAATTATTTTTTGCGCAAATAGCGCAAAATTAAAAAAATATTCTAAAAAGTAATTGATTTTACTTGGCAACTAGAAAAAAAGATATATATTTGCAACCCAATTTAGAAAATTAAAACAAATTAAACGTGGACGCATTAAGTTATAAAACAAAATTCGTGAACAAAGCTAACTCAGATAAAGAGTGGTTATTAGTTGACGCAGAAAATGAAGTTGTAGGTCGTTTGGCCTCTAAACTTGCGTATTTAATACGCGGCAAACATAAAACTAACTTCACACCTCATACTGATTGTGGTGCTAACATCGTTGTTATCAACGCTGAGAAAGTTCGTTTTACTGGTGCTAAAATGGATGATAAAGAATACGTACGTTACACTGGTCACCCAGGTGGACAACGTTTTGCTACTCCAAAAGAAATGTTAGCTAAAAAGCCTGAAGAAGTAATTAAGCATGCAGTGCATGGAATGTTACCTAAAGGACGTTTAGGAAGAGCATTAAATACAAATTTATTTGTATTCGCTGGAGCTGAGCACGATCACGCAGCACAACAACCAAAGAAAGTAGATTTAACAACTATTATTGCATAATATAAATGGAAGTAATTAACACATCAGGTCGCAGAAAATGTTCGGTAGCTCGTGCTTATGTATCAAAAGGTACAGGAGTAATCACTATCAACAAAAGAGATTATAAAGAATATTTCAAAACTCCAACTTTACAATACTACGTATTACAATCATTAAACAACGCTAAGGCTGTTGGTGAGTATGATGTAAAAGTAAATGTAAATGGTGGTGGTACTACAGGACAAGCTCAAGCTGTGCGTTTAGCAATTGCAAAAGCTTTAGTAGAAATCAACCCAGAATTGAAAAAAGAATTACGTGCAGAAGGATTAGTAACTCGTGATCCACGTATGGTTGAACGTAAGAAATTCGGTCAAAAGAAAGCTCGTGCACGTTTCCAATTCAGCAAACGTTAATATTTATTTACAATACATTATACAAACATGTCAAATACATTCAACGAATTATTAGAATCAGGTGCTCATTTTGGTCACTTAAAAAGAAAATGGAATCCAGCAATGGCTCCTTATATTTATGCTGAAAAAAACGGTATTCATATTATCGACTTAAACAAAACTGTAGCTAAAATTGATGAGGCAGCAGCAGCATTAAAACAAATTGCTCGTTCTGGTAAAAAAATATTATTTGTTGCTACTAAAAAGCAAGCTAAAGATATCGTAGCAGAAAAAGTAAAAGCTGTAAATATGCCATATGTAACTGAGCGTTGGCCAGGTGGTATGTTAACTAACTTTGCTACAATCCGTAAAGCAGTTCGCAAAATGTCTCAAATCGACAAAATGGCTACTGATGGAACTTTTGATAATATTTCTAAAAAAGAAAAATTACAAATTTCTCGTGAGCGTGCTAAATTAGAAACTAACTTAGGTTCAGTTGCAGATTTAACTCGTTTACCTTCAGCTTTATTTATCGTAGATATTTCTAAAGAACATATTGCTGTAGCAGAAGCAAAACGTTTAAACATCCCAACTTTTGCGATTGTTGATACAAACTCAAATCCTAATTTTGTTGATTACGCTATTCCAGCTAATGATGATGCTTCAACTTCTGTTGCTTACATCGTAGAGTTAATGTGTAAAGCAATTAACGAAGGTTTAGGTGAGCGTAAAATGGATAAAGAAGCTACTGCAGCTGATGAGAAAGAAGGGAAAAATTCTAAAGAAGAAGCAGAAGAATTAGCAGCAGGCTTAAAAATCAAAGGAGCAAAATCTGATGACGAAGAAGGTGCTCGTAAACCAGCGGCTCGTAAAAGAACAACAGCGAAAAAATAATTTTTCACTAGCATAATTTAACGGCCGTTCCTTTAAAGGGAAGGCCGTTTTTTTTAAATTAAAATAATAAAACATAAATAATAAGACAATGGCAATTACAGCACAAGAAGTAAACAAATTACGCCAACAAACCGGAGCAGGTATGATGGATTGTAAAAAAGCATTAGAAGAAAATAACGGTGATTTTGAACAAGCAATTGATTACCTGCGTAAAAAAGGAGCTAAAGTAGCTGCTAACCGCGGAGATAGAGATTCTAAAGAAGGAGTTGTTTTAGCTAAAACATCTGCTGATAACAAAAGAGGTATTTTAATTTGGGTTAACTGCGAAACTGATTTCGTAGCGATTAACGCAGATTTTATTGCTTTTGCTGATTCTATCGCAACGATTGCTTTAGAGAAAAATGCAAAAACTAAAGAAGAAATTTTGACTTTACCATATAACGGTGATATTACTGTTGGTGATAAATTTATGGAGCAAGTTGGTAAAATTGGTGAGAAAATCGAAATCGGTTATTTTGAAGTTATTACTGCTGAAAAAGTATCTGCATACATTCACCCAGGTAACCGTGTTTCTGTTATCGTTGGATTTAACAAAGAAGTTGCTGATGAAGTTGGCCGTAACGTTGCGATGCAAGCAGCAGCTATGGCTCCAGTAGCTTTAGATAAAGAAGGTGTAACTCCTGAAATGTTAGAAAGAGAATTAGAAATTGCTCGCGAACAAATCCGTGCAGAAGGTAAAGCTGAAGATATGGTTGAAAAAATTGCTCAAGGTAAAATTGCTAAATTCTACAAAGAGTCAACTTTATTAAACCAAGAATATATTAAAGATAACAAAATGACCGTTGCTCAATATTTACAAAGTGTAGATAAAGGTTTAACTGCAACAGCATTTAAACGTTACGCTTTATCTTAATTTTATTAAAATCCCGATTTTTTAATCGGGATTTTTTTTGTTCTTTTTTTAAACGTCATTGCGAGTGAAACGAAGCAATCTCAAATATGACTGATGTTACTCATTGCTTCAAAATTAAAAATTAATACCCTCAGCGCTCTTTGCAAATGCTTTGCGCTCTTTGCGGTTAAACAATTTCTATGAGATATAAACGTATACTTTTAAAATTATCGGGCGAAGCCTTAATGGGTAATAAGGGTTTTGGTATTGACCAAGAACGCTTAATGGAATATGCCAAAGAAATTAAAGATGCATATGATGCTGGTTGCCAAGTTGCCATTGTAATTGGTGGTGGCAATATTTTTAGAGGTATTCAGGCTGAAAAAGGCGGCATGGATCGTGTTCATGGCGATTATATGGGTATGTTAGCAACCGTTATTAATTCGATGGCAATTCAATCTGCATTAGAAGGATTAGGAGTACAAACGCGTTTACAAAGTGCCATTAAAATGGAACAAATTTGCGAACCATTTATTAGAAGAAAAGCAGTACGACATTTAGAAAAAGGACGTGTGGTGATTTTTGGTGCTGGTTCTGGGAACCCTTATTTTACTACCGATTCGGCCGCTGCTTT
>JBEIPP010000184.1:0-5810 GCA_040376995.1 Flavobacteriales bacterium | reverse complement strand
TAAACGTAGTAGGTGTCATGTTTTTCAATTGTTGTTCCTGTTCCTACTGTGCCATAGGTTCGTTTTAGCACTACATGCCCTTCTTTATCCTTAAACTCTACTGTTGAACCATTAGTCTCAACAGGAGTTACAGCTGAGTTTTCATCGTATGTAATGGTTTTGTATAATTGATTTGCTGGATAAGTTGTTGTCTGTGTCAATGTTGGAGCATAATAACCATTGGTAGCATAATTAGTGGCGGTAGCGATGGCAACAAAAAGTTTTACCTCGTTTGCTACATTGGTTTGGTAGTCAAACTTTATTTCATGTCCAGAACCCATAGCCCAGTCATTGCCTGATGCTGATTGTTTCATAACTCTATTAAGTGAGGATGCTTCAATTTGTTTATCACTAAAAGGAATTTGACCAACATATTCAGAATAACTTAAAACATCAGTTAATGCACTGCTAACGTAGTTTTGAGATGCAACAGTAGTTGGCACATAAGGCAAGTATTCTTTTGTTTGTCTTCCTAAATCATCATAGTCTATTGGTGTAACAATATCTTTTCCACTACTTGATTGTTTGTAAGCTACTTCTTGCATTGGTTTTCCAAGCCCATCATAATAAGTAATGGTTTGAATTTTTTGCTCCTCTGAAGGTGTGACTTGAGATGTAGGTACTTTATAGCTGATGGTTTTTATATAGTTTTGATCCTGACTTTGTGCAAAAGCTAATACAGGTAACATTAATAAAATATAAAATAGGTTTTTACGCATTACATTTATTTTATTTTGGGATTTTTGAATCTTTGATTTCATATTACTCAGCTTAAGGTTGTTTGAAATGGTACTCGTTTTCAGATAAAATATTATTATCCTTATCTCTAACAGCTTTTAATCTACAAAATGTATCATATTCATAAGTAATTCTGTTGCCTCTTGGGTCAGTAATTGTTGAAATTCCTACAAGAGGCTTGTGGGTGTAAGTTGTCACCATAGCATTAGGGAAAGCTGCTCTTAAGTTATCTAATGCAGTTATCAATTCTGATTCTGTTCCTGTATCTGATATTGTTTCTAAATTACTCACATATGAACCAACATTACCACTACCTTGATAAACTGCATTTTCTATTTTAGCAATTAACAACAATCTATTATATCCCCAAACATAAGATGTAGTTTTACCAGTCTGATAATTCTTGGTTTGATTTACATTAAAATTCCAAGGGTCATAATGATCTTGTGTTAAGAAAAGTTCATTTTGATCTAGTCCTTTAGATTTGTAAAAATAATAGGGTGTTAAAAATGAATAATTATATACAGGAGACCCTCCTAAAAAAGCATAAACAGTTTTACTTTCAGAAATTTTGCTCCCATTTTTCCATCCTTCTATTTTAATTGGTTCTGCAATTCTATTACTATTACTGATATAGCTATGTGCCAATAATGTTGTGTCATCAGGCGGATAAGTATACCTCATTTCTTGAGATTCATTTGCATTAGAACATGACGTAGAAACTACAGTTGGATAATTGTGTAAACCATTATAGGTATAGTTGGTGATGTTCTCTACAATTGAACCATTAAAGAACTCTTTTGTTATCTTTTGAGTTAAATAGTTTGGGTAGGTGTATATCTTATATGATTGAATCCAGCCACCTCCCGTTGCTTTGGTATTTGGAATATATTTATTATATTTATTTGGATTTACATTATAAATGTATGTCGTCTCAGTAAGAGGTATATTTAGGTTATTTTTTATTAACTCCTTTATTATTTTTCCTCTTTCCATGCTTTGATCACTTAATTGAACACCCACAAAATTTTTATATAAATTAGGTATTGTAGCAGTCAGTTGGCTTGGATTAAAATTACTGTCTTTTACGGCTGTTAATTGAAATGTTTTAACACTATTGGCATCATCTAAATCAGGATTCGTTTCATAATTAGAAAAGAACTTTTCAATTTTTGAACCATCACTTTTAATTTCAGTAACTTTTGAATAAGTTATGTAGTTCCCATCTAAAGAGTTACTATTATAACTAGTACTTCTCCATTTATATAGGTTATCTTGTGCTGTTATGTTTGCTTTTATATGAAAAAAATATCTTGGAAAATCTAATAAAATCCCCGAACTTGATAAATCATCTTTTTTATATTCAAACTCTCTGTAAATATATTTTGATCCATCAAAATCTGTAATCTTTTTAATCCTTGCCCCACCTGCAATTCCAGAAAAGCTGTAAAGCTTGGGTAAAAAAGCGTTGTCACTCCTTCTCTCTAACCTTTTCCCATAATCATGTCCTTCGTATTCAAACTCAGTATATCCTTTTGTCGGGTGGGTTACTCTCTTTAGCATTCCGAATTTACATAAACCAGCATTTGGTTCTCTATTCTGACCTTGGTAATATCCTATTTGACCTAAATTATTAGTTAAATCACCATTACTATTTTGTAAACATTCAGGAACTAAGTACTGGTTTAATGGTTGTACATTCCAAAATCCCCAGTGATCAATCCCTTTTGTAAAAGTTGGAGGTAGTTGAACGTTTTCTAAATAATAATCGAAACTGTAATATACTTGATTGTTTAGATTTATTGAACTTAAAAATTTTCTGTTTGTATTTACTAAATAATTAAAATCAAATGTTTTGATTAAATTGCCTTTTGAATAAACCTTTATCTGACTTAATTTCTTTCCGTATGTGTTTCCGGGAAAATATTGATCAATATCAGATGAATAAAACTTACTACTATTTAATTCATAATTAAATTGTACATTAAATAAATTTGATTCCTGTAGTGTTTTTGAATCTATCATATAAATTCTTTTAAGATAACATGCTTTGGTTACTTCATAAATAGGGTCATTGGCTATTGAGCCACTTGAACCACTTTGAGAAGCTTGCAAAAACCCAAAATCTGTAGAATAAGAATGTAATGTAGCATCTAAATTGACATATTTATTCATAAGAAATGGACTTTCATTATTAGCAGGAGTATCATTTGGTGTTTGATTTTGATAAATACAGTTCCATCCTGTTGAGAAATTTTCGTATTCATATCTTATTGGCATTCCGTAAGGACTCTTAACCTCAGTTAAATACCAAGAATTTATACCGCTTTTTAAAGGATCTAAATTAGCATCACCAGCCTGTGCATTTGTTGAATATGATAATGAATTTATTGTGCCTCCAAATACATATCTATATCCGTTGTCCATTACTAATGTAATCTTTGAGGTTTTACTTCCTCCAACAGGATTAGTAATTGGACCACAATTATAATTTTCGGATTGTTCTAAAAAATCATCTAGAATAACTTTTATGCTTTGGTTATTGTTAGCAATAACAACTGGCTTTCCTAATGCGTCAAAAAAGAACTTTCCACTTACTCCATGAAAACTAAAATGAAAAATATCTGATTTCATTTCATAAGCACTTCCAAGCCCAACTGACTCAGGCTTTATCCTTCCACCAAAATCACTCAACACGGGATATATTGTATTCCAATCTAAATTAAAAATTTTAGAATTTAGTAAATCTATATTTGTACCTTCTGGCATTCTTCTACCTCCATAATACAAACCATGAGGTTTCCCACCTCCAGTAGCTGGGTCTCCTGAATACTCATCTGGCGAACCAACAACCTGTCTTGTAATAACACCACCATAATTTAATGCCCAATTTACTCCGACCTCTCCATCTCGTTTATTAGGAATAAACCCTTGTGAGTTATAATTTAAACTTATGCTTTCATTATTCATGTTAACATCGATTTCAAACAATGGAACATTTAAATTAAATGTTCCTGTATATTCAGAAATTGGAACATTTCCATATCTGATAAAATCTGACGCTTTGGGTTCTTTAATATTCAGAAGTTTTTGTTGTCCAATAGTACAAACACTAATTAAACTAAAACTTAGTATTAAAAAATATTTTTTCATGTCTTTTAAATTTTTAATTTCTACTTCCTTTTTTAATCACTTTCACACCATCACAACTCACATTGGTTTTGATATTCACAATATATATTCCTTCGGGGTAAGGACTAAGGTCTATTGGTACGGTTCGGCTTGTTATACTAGTTTGGTATAAAATATGTCCTGCTATATCTACTAAAGTTGCTGTGCCGCTTTCATAGTCATAACCTACAATTACATTGGTAAATGTTGTGGCTGGGTTAGGGAGTGCTTCAATAGTTACTTTTACTACTTCTTTTTTGTCTTTGTCTCTTAGTTTTACTACCCAAAAGTCATTGTTGCCAAATACTTTCTTTTGGTCGCCTGTTCCTTTTTTGCCTTGCTTTTCATTCATAGCGTTGGCTAGTCCATCAAGTGCGCTTGCACCAATCTCCCCTCCTTTGGAGGGGTCGGGGGAGGCTAATGATGGGAATTTTACACCACCCGTTGGTGCGTTTAATCCATATTTTAGAGAAGAATCTTTATCGCTACTTAATGCATCGTTTACTTTGTTTGTAGTGCTACTCATTTTGTCATTGATGCCTTTATTAATGTCGCTTTGTACATCGCCAATAGCTTGGTTGACTTCATTAGTTGCATTTTGCAATTGTTGGTTTTGGGTTTGTTGGATACCTGCCATAGTTGACGTTTGTCCTATGCGGTTCGCAGTTCCCCCTTCGGGGGTTAGGGGGCTTTGAGTTTGTGGGAGGCTTGTTCCTGCAAGCAGATAACCACCATCTCTTGTTTCGATTACTTTTTTTAGTAAATCTTCTCCATCACTACCAACTGATTGTCTCCATAATTCTTCTCCGTTCTCGTTTATCTTTAAGGCTACATAATCACCTGTTGTCATTCCGGAGGAATCTCTGCTCTTTTTACGGTTAGCTATTCCTTTTTCAGAAGGTGAGGATTGTGCAAACCCACCAATCAACAACGTATGGTCTTTGTTTTCAACAAGTGAACTCAACACATCTACTTCTGCAATATCATAAGTCTCTTGCCATATTATTTCGCCTTCTTGTCCTAGTTTTAAAACCCAAAAATCAGTTCCGCTACTATTGCTTGCTCTTTTCTCGTAGGATGATGCTGAGTTGGAGTTGCCTCCCACAACATAGTTGCCATCATACGTTTGGTGTACTACATACAGTTGGTCGTCTTGGTTACCACCTATGGTTTTTTGCCAAGTGATAGCTCCTTCTTTGTCTAATTTTAATATCCAATAATCCCCAACACCTTTATTGTCATCTGTTTTATTACCAGATTCGGGTGAATTTGAGTAACCTCCCACAAGATAACCACCATCATTGGTAGCTTCAATGCTTCGTAGTTCGTCTTCATAGATTCCTCCGTATGTTTTTTGCCAAACTATCTTTCCTTTATCGTCAAGCTTTACTAACCAGTAATCCATATTGCCATAAGCTTCTGATTTTTTTTCTCCATACTGCGCTAACTCTTCTGGGTATTGCTCCATCCCAGATGATGGTTTCGGCGATGAAGAAGAACCTCCTAAAACGTACCCGCCATCTTTAGTAGGACAAACACTTTTTAGTTTTTCTTGGCTCATGCCACCAATTGTTTTTTGCCATTGCTCGTTACCAGCAGCATCTAGTTTGATAATCCAAAAATCATCGCCACCACGGCATTTTCCAATTTTGTCATTCTGAGCTTGCTCAGAATCTGTTGAATTTTTTTCATCTCGTCCCCTCGACGCTGACACGCCTGCTAATATGAATCCAGCATCTTGTGTAAGACGTACACTTTGCAGAAAATCATTTCCTGAACCTCCAAAGCTTTTTTGCCAGTCTAAATCGCCATTTTCTTTCATTTTCCACATCCAATAATCTAAATCACCATTACCTTGTTGG
>JBEIPP010000140.1:0-8246 GCA_040376995.1 Flavobacteriales bacterium | reverse complement strand
CGTCCTGGAGATGAGATGCAGTTTTTTTCAATCAACCATAAAAACAAAGCTTATAATTTATCGGATACTTTAACAGGCAGACATTATTCTATTATTCAAATTTTAACAAAGGATACCATTCAATTAGCGCAAGTAAACGTTTTTCCTTGGCCTAGTAAAGAACAATTTAAGCGTGCCATTTTAAATTTAGATTTAAGCGACACAGATATTGAACGTGCCTATAAAAACATGGACAATGAAGATGTTCGTGCCTCTATTAAAGGAGGAAGCATGGATGCCGCTTCTAACTACCGTGTGCGTATGCAACAACAATATACTCGTTTATATCAAGCAGGACAGTATCCTAGCGTAAGCTTATTAAACCCAGTAGCTTGGGCTCAGTTTATTGACGCTTGGCGAAAAGGGAAACTGAAGATTAAGTAAAAAAATTATTGCTTAATTATTTATAAATTGATTGCTTAAAAACGAAATGTAGTTTTTGGTAATAATACTTTTATCTGCCCCCTTGCATAGCTTTTAATTCGTCTATTGTCATCAATTTATATCCTTCAGTTGACAATTCAAATTTCGAATCTGGAACTGGCTCAATTGATACTTCTTTTGCAACCATTTTAAATTTCATACCACTTTGTCCACCAGAATATTCAAAAGCAATCCCTTTTAAACCTTTCACAATTAATTGGCCACGACCTTTTCCTTCTATGTTTGGATTTTCGAATTTATCGCAATACCAAATTTCAGTCTTTTCTTCTTTTTTATCTTTTCCAACAGTTGTAACTATCGCTTTTTTGCACTCATAACCTGCAATCATTTTGGTTTCATTAATATACTCAATTTTCGGATCAGCTGGCTTTTCTTTTTGTTTAGCCTCTTCTTTCTCCATTTCTTCTTTTGTTTGTTTAACTGCAATTTTATTACCCATTTGCTCCATTAACATAACCATTCCTTTTTCGTTAATTAATGTTTGATTTGTAAACATCATCGATGATATTTCTGACAAAGCTTTACCATTTTTAAAAGTAGATTTTAACTCCATATCTCCCATCATGGCAGCTTGCTCTGGTGGAAGGCCTTCCATTGTCATATTATACGTAATAGATCCTTCTTTAATTTGAGCGTTTAATGATAATGCTGATAACGCAACAACAGCTAATGTAGAAAATAATTTGTTCATGATTTTAATTTTATAATTGTATGTTTTGCTTTCAATTGATATGCCAATTTACAACTTTCACAGTTTTATAATGTGAATATATGCTAAATGGTAAAATGAATTGATGAATTGTATGGAACGCTGATAGTTTAAAATATTCTCGAAAATACTCTTAAGCCTCGGCATGGGAATAAAAAATTATTTTTGAATATCTTCAAATAATTTTTCCATTTCGGTACGAGTTACTATTTTATAAAAAGCAGGAACTTCAAAAACATCCTCTTTTATTTCTTCTTTTTTAACAGCAGTTGCAGTAAAACACATTTCTAAGCCTAATTTTTTTAATCGATATTGCATTAACATCCCTTTTAATTGTTTATATGGGCCAATATTATTAATACTATCTAAACCTAACTCATTAGTATAATAAACATCAAAATTTTCTGTTGGTTTATTAATGTATGTTGCTTTTACCTTTTTACAATTATATCCAGCTATTTTTTTTGTTCCTTTAACTTCTTCTAATATTAATTCATAGTCCTTGTTTTCTTGAGATAAATCTGCTTTTGTTTGTATACAAGCATTTTTTATATCCATAAACTTAACCATTTGAGTTAATGTTTTTTTACTAGGGTCACTAATAAAAATAGTATTAAAAATACCCATTGTACTCATTTCTACTTGAAGTCGGTTGTCTTTAAATTTTACGGTTGCAGAGCCAGGAGCTAAGCCAGCCATAGGATGAGATTGATCTACAACTTCGGCATTATATTCAATTACGCCTTCCGTTAAAGCTTTTTCAGATTTTTCAGAACCGCTACATGACATCAATGTCATTAACGAAACAAAATAAGAAAACTGTAATATTCGTTTAGTTGTTATCAAAAGGATGTTTTAAAGAAATCGAAAGATAATCATTTGGATTAAAGGGACAAATTAATAGCCCAAAATTTTCAACATCGATTTATAACTCTGCTCTTTTGCAAAAAGTTTTGTAGATATTTCACCTTTTTCATCCTTATCTATTAATACATGTTTTGGAGCTGGCACTAAGCAATGTTGTGTTCCTCCATAACCACTTAACGACTCTTGATATGCACCCGTATGAAAAAAGCCTACATATAATGGTTGTTTATCTGTTTTAGATACTTTGGGTAAAAATACCTGATTGGTATGCGCTTCACTGTTATAATAGTCCATACTATCACAGGTTAAACCACCTAAGTTAACTGGCACATAAGGTTTATCCCAGTTATTAACTGCTAATAATATAAAACGTTGGTTTATACCCCAAGTATCTGGAAGCGTAGTGATAAATGAGCTATCAATCATATACCATTGCTCACGGTCGTTTTGTTGTTTTTGATCGATAATAGAGTATAAGGTTGCTCCACTTTCGGCCACTGTAAATGACCCAAACTCAGTAAAAATATTTGGTTCATCTAACTCATGTTGTGTGCAAAAAGATTTTACCTGAGCTATAATCTCCTCTACCATATAATCATAATTATAATCGAAACTTAAAGATGTACGAATTGGCATACCGCCTCCAATATTCAAAGAATCTAAGCTTGGACAAATTTTCTTTAACTCTTTATAGATATTTAAACACTTGTTTAACTCTGTCCAATAATAGATAGTATCCTTGATACCATTATTAATAAAGAAGTGTAATAACTTAAGCTCAAACTTAGGGTTATTTTGAATTTTTTCTTTGTACAAACTAATAATATCAGTATAACGAACCCCTAAACGAGATGAATAAAAGGCAAATGAAGGCTCTTCTTCTGTACTAATTCGAATTCCAAGTTGACATTTGGCAACTTTTACATTCTTTTTATAGTGATCAAACTCATCTAAATGATCTAGAACTGGTATTACATTATAGCCATCGTTAAGCAATTCCGAGATGTATTGTTTATAGTTTGTTTTCTTATAACCATTACAAATAATATAGGTGTCTTTTGTAATACTGCCTTTTTTAATTTGCTCACGAATAATTTGAATATCATACGCCGAAGAGGTTTCAATATGTACATCATTCTTTAGTACTTCATCTAAAATAAAGCTAAAGTGGGAACTTTTAGTGCAATAACAATATACATATTTACCTTTATAATCAGCTTTTGCCATCGCCACATTAAACATACGTTTAGCTTTTTGTATTTGCGACGTAATTTTTGGTAAATACGTTATTTTTAATGGAGTACCATATTGTTTGATGATATCCATTAACGGGATATCATTAAAGTACAATTCATTATCTATAACTTCAAACGATTCTTGCGGGAAATCAAAAGTTTGTTCAATTAAGTTCTGGTATTTATTTTCCATAATACAAATGTAAGTTACTTACATTAGAGTGCAAAGGGTTAAAGTAAGTTATTTGGATTTATTAATGAAAACTTAACCGCAAATAACGCCAAGAGAAATGCAAAGAGCGCAAAAAATAAAAAACCATAAAATTATTCTTAGTGAACTTTGCGAAAAACCTTTGCCTCTTTGCGGTTAAAAAACTACTTTTGCACCATGATTCAACGTAAACAAACTCTTTTTTTATTGGGCGTGGTAATTATTGCAATTGCTCAATTTTTTATCACTTTTCAAAATATTGTTATTGCCAATGATTATTTACCAATCTGTTTAATGCCTGGCTGTAACTCAGATATAATAAATACAAATATCTACTTCCCTATTGCATTTAATATAATCATACTACTATTAAGTGTAGTAATCATATTTTTATTTAAAAACAGAGTATTACAATATAAGTTATCTAACTTACTAGTGGTATTTAATATGTTTTTGCTTGGTCTATTTTTCTTACTATCATTTTTAAAAGAAGGACAAACAGGAACGGTTTCTTTTCAATTTGGAGCTTTTTTACCAATCCTTTCAGCTGTTTTTGCTTATTTAGCGGCTCATTTTATAAAAAAAGATGAGCAATTAGTTCGAAATGCTGATAGAATTAGATAGTATTTAAGATGTGGGATATAAGAATTTTATGATATTTTTATATCCAAATCTCCACTAGTTTTCAAATCTTAAATTAAACTTCTTAAATCCAAATTTTAAATTGTTGATAATTAGCGCTTTTTTTGAACATTTACCTCTTTTCTACTCAAAAAATGACAAAAAAGGATTGTTTTTATAAAAAAATGATACTTTTGCACCCACTAACTAAAACACTTAAAAATGAAATTAACTGAAATTCAAGATTTAATTAAATTTGTTTCTAAAAGCGGGGTAAACGAAGTTGAACTAGAAACTAAAGAAATTAAAATAGTTATTAAAACTGGTAAGCAAGCTGCTCCTGTAGTATATCAAGCTGCACCATCTCAAATTACAACTGCTCCTGCACAAGTTATGGCAGCTCCTGTAGCTTCTGCTCCAATTGCTGATACTGCTACACCAGCGGCTACTGCCGCAGCAGCTACCGAAGCAAAATACATCACTATTAAATCACCAATGATTGGTACTTTCTACCGTTCTTCTGGTCCAGATAAAGCTCCATTTGTAAATGTTGGAGATGAAATCAATACTGGTAAACCAGTTTGTATTATCGAAGCGATGAAGTTATTTAACGAAATTGAAAGTGAAATAAAAGGTAAAATCGTTAAAGTATTAGTAAACGATGCTACTCCTGTTGAGTATGATCAACCATTATTTTTAGTAGACCCAGCTTAAAAATTGACGAATTAAGAAGGTAGATTGACGATTTGAAAATTTACCACTATCGAAATTATTAGTTAACTGATTTGCTCTTTAAGATTTTAAAAATCGTAAATCGTAAATCGTAAAATCGTAAATCAAGAGATGTTTAAAAAGATATTAATTGCCAATAGAGGCGAAATTGCTTTACGTGTGATTAGAACATGTAAGGAAATGGGGATTAAAACCGTTGCGGTTTACTCTACAGCTGATAAAGATTCGTTGCACGTTAAGTTTGCCGATGAAGCGGTTTGTATTGGTCCTCCACCAAGTAAAGACAGTTACTTAAACATGGCCAATATTATTGCAGCCGCAGAGATTACTAATGCAGACGCTATACATCCTGGTTATGGATTTTTGAGTGAAAACGCTAAGTTTTCTGAAATTTGCCGCCAAAATAAAATTAAATTCATTGGAGCTTCTCCTGAAATGATTAATCAAATGGGTGACAAGAGTAATGCTAAAGCAACAATGATTGCTGCGGGTGTTCCTTGTGTTCCAGGTTCGGTTGGTTTATTAGAAAGCGCTGATCAAGGGAAAGAATTAGCCAAAGAAATTAAGTATCCTGTTATTATTAAAGCTACTGCCGGTGGTGGTGGAAAAGGGATGCGTATTATTTGGAAAGAAGAAGATTTTCAAAATGCATGGGATAGTGCTGTACACGAGGCAACAGCTGCTTTTGGTAATGGTGCCATGTATATGGAAAAATATATTGAAGAACCACGCCATATCGAAATTCAAATTGTGGGTGATGCACACGGTAAAGCTTGCCACTTAAGTGAGCGTGACTGTTCGGTGCAACGCCGTCATCAAAAATTGGTTGAAGAAACACCTTCACCATTTATGACTCCTGAATTACGTGAAGCAATGGGTGATGCTGCTGTAAAAGCTGCTTTATCTATTGGTTACGAAGGTGTAGGTACTATTGAGTTTTTAGTAGATAAACACCGTAATTTTTACTTCATGGAAATGAATACTCGTATTCAAGTAGAGCATCCTATTACGGAGGAAGTAATTAACTACGATTTGATACGTGAACAAATTTTAGTAGCAGCTGGTATACCTATTAGTGGTAAAAATTATTACCCACAATTACATGCTATTGAGTGCCGTATTAATGCAGAAGATCCATTCAAAAACTTTACTCCTTCTCCAGGTTTAATTACAACCTTGCATACTCCAGGCGGTCATGGAATTCGTGTAGACTCTCATGTTTATAGTGGTTACCGTATTCCTCCAAATTATGATAGTATGGTTGGTAAATTAATTACTGTAGCGCAAACCCGCGAAGAAGCGATTGCAAAAATGCACCGTGCTTTAAGCGAGTATGTGATTGAAGGGGTTAAAACAACTATTCCTTTTCACATTAAATTAATGCAAAACGAAGATTTTAAAGCTGGTAATTATACTACTAAGTTTATGGAAACTTGGGATTATAATAACGCTTAAAATTTTAAAAGCCTTTCAGTCCCGATAGCTATCGGGAGAGAGGCTTTTTTATTATAAAATACAAAGAGGCTGTCTATTTTAGACTGCCTCTTTGTATTTTGTCACATCGAGCGGAGTCGAGATGCCATGATAATCAAATATGTTTTGTTCTCGACTTCGCTCGAACTGACAACATAAATTGGCATTTGAGACAGCTTCTTTTTTATGATATTTATTTTGAAAATATTACCAGCCTAAAACCCAAGAAAAAATTAATGGGGCTACAATGGTAGCATCACTTTCTACAATAAATTTAGGTGTATGAATATCTAATTTACCCCAAGTGATTTTTTCGTTTGGAACCGCTCCAGAGTAAGAACCATAAGATGTTGTTGAATCTGAAATTTGGCAAAAATAACTCCAAAATGGAACATCATGCATTTCCATATCTTGATATAACATTGGTACTACACAGATTGGGAAATCTCCTGCGATTCCTCCACCAATTTGAAAGAACCCTACTCCTTTTCCTCCACTATTTTTTGGATACCAATCTGCTAACCAAGCCATGTATTCGATACCACTTTTCATAGTACTGGCTTTAATCTCGCCTTTGATGACATAAGAAGCGAAAATATTACCCATTGTGCTATCTTCCCAACCTGGAACAACAATTGGTAAGTTACGTTCAGCTGCAGCTAACATCCAGCTATCTTTAGGGTCAATTTCGTAATATTGTTTTAACTCACCGCTTAATAAAATTTTATACATGTATTCATGCGGAAAATAACGCTCACCTGCTGTATCTGCATCTTTCCATATTTTATGAATATGTTTTTGTAAACGACGAAAGGCTTCTTCCTCTGGTATACAAGTATCAGTAACTCGGTTATAATGATTTTCTAATAAATCCCACTCTTCTTGAGGAGATAAATCGCGGTAATTTGGCACACGCTTATAGTGGCTATGAGCTACTAAATTCATAATATCCTCTTCTAAGTTAGCTCCTGTACAAGAAATAATATCAATTTTACCTTGACGAATCATTTCTGCTAATGATTTACCTAACTCAGCAGTACTCATAGCACCAGCCAATGTTACCATCATTTTACCACCTTCGGTTAAATGAGTTTCATAACCTTTTGCTGCATCTACTAAAGCTGCCGCATTAAAATGTTTATAATGATTTTCTATAAATTTAGATATAGGTCCTTTGTTTGCTGCTGTTGACATAATTGTTATTTTTTAGTGGCGCAAATTTAGTATTAATATATTAAAATATCGGGATACAAAATTTATTTATTTTAAAGAGGACGCACTAGTATGTTAAGCTTGTTAACTAATAAAGTCTAAATAATTAATTGAATTTACAAAAGTAAATTTTGCATTTGGATAAGCTTTAATAAATAGTTCAGGTTTTTTTTCTTTAGCATTTTGGTTCCATTTATATTCATACGCATGTAATTCCCCATCAATTTCTTCAATACGGTCAATTTCTTGCTTCGAATGTGTGCGCCAAAAATATTCAGAACAATGTATACCTTTGTATTCTATGAATTTAATACGTTCATAATTTAAATAATTTTCCCAAAGTTGCCCTGTATCATTTCTCGAATCTAAATTATTAAAATTATTAATTAAGGCATTTCTGATACCGTTATCTAAAAAATACCATTTGTTTTTTTTAGTGATTTCATTATCCAAATTTCTGCTAAATCCGGTTATTTTTTTCAAAATAAATACTTTGGCAAATAAATCGAGGTATTTTTCGACGGTATTTTTACTTATTTGTAATTCATTTCCAATACCTTCTAATGATATTTCGCTACCGATTCTAAAAGCTAAAATCTTTAATAATTCAACTATTTTTTCACGCTTTTTAATCCCCTCAAATGCTAATACATCTTTTAATAAATAGGAATTAACCTGTTCTTTTAAATAGTCTATTTTATCT
>JBEIPP010000033.1:0-24178 GCA_040376995.1 Flavobacteriales bacterium | reverse complement strand
ATTCGTGCTTCGGCTTTACATTTCTGTATTGCTTTGCTACAAGTGTTTGTGCTTAACCTATTGTGAGCTCAATTTCATATACAGGCTTTAATTTTCCCAGAAAAAAGTCGAGCTTTTGGTTTTTAAATTTTGTTAGTTTACTGGAGTTAATCGTACCGTAAAACCTAGTTGATTTAGTCCTAATAAATGTTTTTGTACTGATTTTGCTTTACGTTTTTCTTCGTGCTTTTTATTATCCAGCAATGGCGTTTTATACGCTTCTTTTTTATTTAATACTTGATACGCTCCAATAATAAGTTTGTGGCTAATGGCTACAATTGTTTTTTTAGCTCCTTTACGCACTAATAGTTTTTGATACTTTTGTTTGAAGTAACCCTCTTTTTTTCGAGTGGCTCCCCATGCGCTTTGAGTTAAGGTTGCTTGTAAGTGTTTGTTTCTGTGGATGGTTCTTATGCTTTTTTTTGCCTCCACTCTCATTATTGCCAGGGCTTACTCCGCTCCAACTTGCTAAGTGATGTTCGTTGGGGAATTGTTTCATATCAACACCAATTTCACTTATTATAGCTATCGCACTATCTTTGCCGATACCATCAATAGTTTGGAGCAAATCCAATTCTACTTCGTATTTCTGTATCGCTTTTTCTATTTGTAAATTTAATTTTAGAATTAGAGCTTCATTTGCATCTATACTTTCTCTTGCCATTTGTAGCATAAAACGATGATGGTCTGTAACCTTTCCTTCTAATGCTTTTTTAATGGTTTCTTTATCTAGTTGTATTCTTCCATGAGCAAATAAAATTAATTTCTCCACATCTGTTTCTCCTGCTGTTATAGCATTTACTATTTTAGTTGCACTTACACCTTGTACATCGCTTACTACAGAACTTAGTTTGACATTGCAATCTTCAAGTATTTTTATCATCCTGTTTTTTTCAGATGCTATTACTTGAGTTTTTTTGTTTTTGTATCTTACTAAATCTCGTAACTCTCTTATATCTATTGGCGGTATAAAGCTTCCTTTGAGTAAGCCACTCAAAAGTAATTTACTTAACCATGCGCTGTCTTTTTTATCTGTTTTATGCCCTGGTATGTTTTTTTCATGCCTGGCATTTACTAAGATAATTTCAAAGGATTCGTCCTCTAATACATTAAATACTGGCTTCCAATAAATACCTGTGCTTTCCATCGCAATATGCGTTACACCTTGCTGTTTGCACCAATCTCTCAATTCTGTCAAAGAACTTGTAAAGGAGCTAAATTCTTTTGTTTCGTAATCCTTGCTACTGCTCCTTATTGTAGCTACGATTGTGTCTTTGGTACATCTAATCCACATCCTACACCAATGACTTGTTGAAATTGAATCTCTTTTTTCATGGCTTATCTTTTTTACAAAGATACGTCTTGATACTTAAAACTCATTCGTGTTTGGGCGGCCTAGCCCCGTGGGTATTTCATATGTCTAAATTGTTTGTTTTATAATGTCATACCTGTCTGCCGACAGGCAGGTGGTATAGCCAGTTTATCTTCTCCCGATAGCTATCGGGATGTGTTTGTGTCTCGGCAAACATGGCTATTTCATATAACACATAAATATAAGTATTTTTAAAACAAAAAAGTCCCATCCGTCAGCTGGCGGATGGGACTTTTTTTATGATTAGTTTAAATACTAGTATCTGTATGCGTCTCCTTTAAAAGGACCTTCTACTTTCACACCAATATAATCTGCTTGATCTTTATTTAATGTATCTAATTCAACACCAATTTTTGCTAAGTGTAAACGAGCTACTTTCTCATCTAAAATTTTTGGTAACACGTATACTTTTTTCTCATAAGCAGCAGTGTTTGTCCATAATTCTAATTGAGCTAATGTTTGGTTTGTAAATGAGTTACTCATTACAAAACTTGGGTGACCTGTAGCACAACCTAAGTTTACTAAACGACCTTCAGCTAAAACAATAATATTTTTGCCGTTGATAGTATATTGATCTACTTGTGGTTTAATAGTATCTTTAGTTGAACCATAAGTTTTGTTTAACCAGGCCATATCAATTTCTGTATCAAAGTGTCCAATGTTACAAACGATAGCACCATGTTTCATTGATTCGAAATGACGACCAACAATAATATCTTTATTTCCAGTTGTAGTTACTAAGATATCTGCAATTTTAGCAGCATTATCCATTTTCATTACTTGATAACCATCCATTGCTGCTTGTAAAGCACAAATGGGATCAATCTCCGTAACAATTACACGAACACCTTGAGAAGATAATGATTGTGCAGAACCTTTACCTACATCACCATAACCAGCAACTACAGCTACTTTACCAGCTAACATAATATCAGTAGCACGACGGATCGCATCAACTAACGACTCACGACAACCGTACTTGTTATCAAATTTAGATTTAGTTACTGAATCGTTTACGTTGATAGCTGGTAACAATAAAGTACCATTTTTCATACGCTCATACAAACGATGAACACCAGTTGTTGTTTCTTCTGACAATCCTTTGATTCCTGCAGCTAACTCAGGATAAACATCAAACACTAAGTTTGTTAAATCTCCACCGTCATCTAAAATCATATTTAAAGGCTTGCGATCTTCACCAAACCATAAAGTTTGCTCAATACACCAGTCAAACTCTTCTGCTGTCATACCTTTCCAAGCATATACTTGAATACCAGCTGCTGCAATAGCAGCCGCTGCATGGTCTTGAGTTGAGAAAATGTTACAAGACGACCAAGTAACCTCTGCTCCTAGTTCAACTAAAGTTTCGATTAAAACCGCCGTTTGAATAGTCATATGTAAACAACCTGCGATACGAGCACCAGCTAAAGGTTTAGATTTACCATATTCAGCACGAAGAGCCATTAATCCTGGCATTTCCTCTTCTGCTAATTTAATTTCTTTACGACCCCATTCTGCTAATGAGATGTCTTTTACTTTGTACGCTAAGTACTTTCCTGTTGCTACTGCTGACATGTTTATTTTATTGATTTAAAAGTTTATTTTTCGTAATTATGCAAAGATAAGATATAAGTTTGTAACACTCAAACTATTAAAAGGTTTATTAATTAAGATTTGATAGAGGTTTTTAACATAAAAGAGGGGCTTTTTTTCGGATTATTAGATTTGAAAGCCTTTGCTATGTATGAAAACCTTAGTGCTAAACGACAAATAGAAACAAAAGGGAAAGAATATCTAGCGAAAATTTTAATAGGCGATAAATGCACAATAGCATACGACGACAAAGGAAAACCTCATTTATCTAATGATTCAAGGCATATTTCTATCTCTCACTCTCATGATAAATTAGCTATTATTGTTAACGAAAAGGAGTCAACTGGTATTGATATTGAGCTTATTAGAGATAAGATACTAAAAATTAAACATAAATTTTTAACAAATGCGGAGTTATTAGAAGCCAATAATGATGTGGAAAAATTGTTGATTTATTGGGCTTCTAAAGAAACACTTTACAAAATATATGGATTAAAAGAAGTTGACTTTATTGCACATTTATTTGTAAAACCATTTACAAAGCATAATTTAGGGACGATTTTAGGAGAGATTAATTTACCAAATTTTAAAGAAGTATTTGAACTTAATTACCAGATTATTGAAGATTATGTTTTAGTTTATGCTTCAAAGAAAATAACACCTTGCTAAAAAAAACAACTCATACTCAACTCATCATTTTAATTGACCCAGATAAATATAATACTGAGTTAGTTAAAATTGCTAATGAATGCAAGGTATCTTATATTTTTGTAGGTGGAAGCACTTTACAAAAAAACAATTTTGAGAAGACAATTAAATCTATAAAATCAATTACAAAAATTCCTGTTATTATTTTCCCAGGAGATGAAACTCAAGTTTCTAAACTAGCCGATGGTATTTTAATTCTTTCTCTTTTATCTGGAAGAAATGCTGAATATCTTATTGGAAAACATGTAAAATCAGCGTCAAAAATAAAAGCTTCAAAACTAAATCCAATCCCAACAGGTTATATTTTAGTGAATGGTTACAATACTTCTACCACACAAAAAGTAACCAAAACAAAACCATTAATTCACAAAAAAGAAATTATTGAAACGGCAATTGCAGGTGAATTATTAGGCAAACAATTAATTTATTTGGAAGCTGGGAGTGGTGCTAAAAAAACATTAAATGCTTCAATTATCAAAGATGTAAAAAAGAAAATTAACATTCCTTTAATTATTGGCGGCGGAATTAACTCGACAATTAAAGCACGAAATATTATTAGTTGTAATCCCGATTACATTGTAGTTGGAAATGCATTAGAAAAAAATCCTGAATTATTAATAGAAATAAATAAACAATTCTAATATGAAGCTGGTAGTTATTACACAATCGCAAAAAAGCGATACAGAAATTGCAAACATTAAAAAAATGTTTGAAGCTGGATTAGAAACATTACATGTTCGTAAAAACAGATTTTCTACTAAAGAATTAGATGCATATATTAAAGAAATTCCTGCACATTTCCATAACCGAATTATTATTCACTCTCACCACAAATTAGCTTTAAAGTATGATTTAAAGGGTTTTCATTTTACTTCAACTCATCTTCAACATAAATTTAAACTATGGTGGAATACAAGAATGATATATTTACGAGAACCTCATTTAACAAAGTCTATTTCTTACAAAAGAATAGAAGAATTATACAGAGAACAAAAAGTAAAAACCGATTACTGTTTTTTAGGGACTATATTTCATAATATTTCAGGAGAATTATATAGTGGTTTTTATCCAGAAACTATAAAAGCGGCTATTGATAAATCAGGAAAAAAAATCATCGCAAGAGGAGGCGTTAATGAAAAGAGTATTGAATTAGCATATCAACTTGGTTTTTATGGTGTAGCCCTATATGGTCATTTATGGAAAAGCACTGATCCTTTTGCTAAATACATTGAATTTCTTCGCTACTGCAAAGAAAAAAATATCCCTATTGACTAATGACATTTTGGGACTGGATAGCTTTATTAACTGGTGTTTTAGGAGTTCTCTTGACGATATTTGAAAGTATATGGTGTTGGCCAATGGCATTAATTTCAGTTATTTTATCTTGCATTACATTTTACAATCAACGATTATTTGGCGATTTTGGCTTACAGATTTTTTATTTATTAAGCGGCATTTATGGTTGGATATATTGGGCGAAGAAAAAAGATGAAGTTTTTGTTGTGAGTAAAATGCCGTTGAAATGGTATATGCCAATAGTCTTGTCTATCATCATTCAAAGTATTGTATATTATTACTTATTAATCTATTTTAAATCTGACCAAATCTTATTTGATTCCATCTTGACTTCATGTAGTTTTACTTGTACATTTATGATGGCAAAGAAGTGGTTAGAAAATTGGATATTGTGGGTAGTTGTTGATGCTGCTTATATATGTTTATATCTCATTAAAGATTTACCTACTTATGCCCTACTGTACGGTTTTTTTAGTTTAATGGCTTATTACGGATTTGTATCATGGAAAAAACAATCGAAAACAACATAAAAAGAATAGTTATTATTGGTTCAGAAAGCACTGGTAAAACTGTTTTATGTGAACAGTTAGCGAAACATTATAACACGGTGTTTGTTCCCGAATATGCTAGAACTTATTTTGACGAGTATGATATAAACAATTATAACACCTCTGATTTAGAAATCATTGCAAAAAAACAATTAGAATTAGAAAGAGAGTATTTACCGAAAGCAAACGGTTTTTTATTTTGCGACACATCATTAATCACTATTAAAATATGGAGCACTCATAAATTCAATAAAGTTCCTAGCTTTATTACAAAGTCTATTAAAGACAATGATTATGATTTATCTTTAATCACAAATAATGATGTGCCTTGGGTTGCCGATTCTCAAAGGAGAAGCGAAGATTTAAGAGAGCATTTATTTAAGCAAAATAAACACGAACTTCAAAAGCTTAATATTGATTATAAAATCATTAAAGGAATTGGCGAACAAAGATTAAAAAATACTATAGCCATCATTGATGATATGTTTAAGAAATAAAATCTATCACACAATTAAAAAAAGCCTCAGGTTGTTCGGCATGCACCCAATGCCCGCTATTAGCTATTGTTTTTAGTTGATAATTTGAAAAACGAGAAGCAATGTCTTTCTTATCATCATCTGATATGTAATTTGATTTCTCTCCTCTAATAAATAAAGTAGTTGTATCGCTTCTAAAATCAGGCACTCTAACGCCTATATTGTTATATTCTGCAGTAATTACTTTTAAATTAAAACGCCATGCCATTTGCTTGGTTTCGTCTTCTTTCCAGTAAATATTTTTCAGTAAAAACTGTTTAGTTCCAAAATCTGAAATATACTGACTTAAAATATTTTCGGCATCTTTGCGAGTATTAATTTCGGTAAAATCAACTGCATTTAAAGCTATTAAAACTGAATCATGATGAGGCTCATAGGCTCTTGGTGCAATATCCGCTACTATTATTTTTTGTACTAAGTGCGGATACATCTGTTCAAAGAATAACACTGTTTTACCCCCCATACTATGTCCTAAAAGAATCACATTCTCCAATTGATGTGTTTCAATAAACTCTTTTAAATCCATTGCCATTACCTGATAATCCCATTCATTATCATGATGAGATAATCCATGATTTCGCTGGTCAACCGTAAAAACATGAAATCCTTTTTCGCCAAAACGTTTTGCTAAAGTATTCCAGTTGTCACTTTGACCAAATAAGCCGTGCAAAATAATTAAAGGTTGTCCTGAACCAAATTCTCTATATGCTAACTTCATATTTAATCCTCAATATTTAAAATCAATTTTCTTAACATATTCATTGCTGCATTAGCCGTCATTTGAATATTACGTAATCTATTATCTCCAAAAATAAAATGTTTAGCAAGTATTTTATCTCCATGAGCAACTGAAATCCAAACGGTTCCTACAGGTTTATCTGGAGATCCTCCACCAGGGCCAGCAATTCCAGAAACAGCAATAGCAACATTTGCATTAAATACCTGTAACGTATCTTTTACCATTGCCTCAACACATTCTTTACTTACCGCTCCATGTTTTTCAAAAATTACATTATCTACCTTTAATAAATGATGTTTAAACTCATTATGATACGGTACAATACAACCATTATAATAATTAGAACTTCCTGCTATGCTAGTTATTAAATGTGAAATATAACCGCCAGTACAACTTTCTGCTAGTCCCAACTTTAAACCTTTTTCTAATAATAATTGACCAAGTATTTCTTCTAGCTTAGGCTGTTCTTTTCCATACTCCTCATATCCATATATATATTTATCAATTAATGGTTTCAATTTTTCAACTTCTTTTTCGATTCTATTTATTAATTCCAATTCATCAAAACCTTTACTACTTAAACGTAATCTAACCATTCCAGGAGAAGGCAGATAAGCTAAACCAATTTCTTTCTTTGCTAATCCATTTTCCCAATCACTAATCAACTCTGCTAAAAAACTCTCACCAATACCTTGTGTTAAAATCGTTTTATGATAAATAAAAGGTAATTTAAATCTCTTTTTAATTTCAGGAATCACATCTTCACTTACCATGGCCTGCATTTCAAAAGGCACTCCTGGCATCGACACAAAAATGGTGTCGTTTTTTTCCATCCACATGCCAGGCGCTGTACCATTTTTATTTCTAATAACCACGCAACCTTTCGGAACTTCTGCTTGTTTTCTATTTAACTCCGTTAGCTCCCTATTTCTTTTAGCAAAAAATCCACTGACATCTTTTAACACATTTTCATCAATCACTAATTCTGTTTCAAAATAGTCACAAAATGTCTTTTTGGTTATATCATCTTTTGTAGGGCCAAGTCCACCAGTTATTAATACAATATCAGCCCGTTTACTCGCATCGTCAAAAGCCTTTAAAATAGCCTCTCTTTCATCAGCTACTGAACTCATGTGCACAATGCTAACTCCAATCATATTTAGTTGTTGTGCCATCCATACAGCATTGGTGTTTGTGATTTGTCCGATTAATATTTCGTTACCTATTGTTAAAAGTTCTGCGTTCATAGTATATTTGGCAATATATTTGTAAAACTAAGCGTAAATTTAAAATTATGAAAATAAACACTCTATTATTAACAACTATTGTATCAAGTAGTTTAGCATTAAAAGCACAAACCTGGGGAAACATATTAAATACAGCTAAAGATGCAGCTGTTACCAACTCAACTACCATTATTGATGCCGCTAAAACAAATACAACAGCAGCTAGCGTAATTAATACTACAGAAAACATTTTAGGCACAAAAACAGGCACAGGAACTGCTGCTCCAAGTTTAACAAATGATGAAGTGATTAAAGGCTTAAAAGAAGCTTTAACAGTTGGAACTAATAATTCATCTGGAATGGTTGCCAAAGCAGACGGTTATTTAAAAAACCCAAAAGTATTTATTCCTTGGCCAGCAGAAGCTAAAGACATGAAGGAGAAGTTGATTAAAATGGGTATGCAAAAAAAGGTAACCGAATTTGAAACTTCATTAAACAGAGCCGCTGAAGAGGCTGCAAAAAAAGCAGCACCAGTATTTGTTGATGCCATTACAAATATGAGTGTAGGAGATGGTTTTGCTATTTTAAACGGTAATGACACCGCTGCTACGCACTACTTAAGAGAAAAAACTTACGCTCCTTTAAAAGCTAAATTTATGCCAACTATTAAAGAAGCAGTTACTAAAGCCAAAGTAACAAGTTACTGGAAGCCTTTAGCTACGGCTTACAACAAAATCCCTGGTGTAAAAAAACAAAATCCTGATTTAGATGATTACGTTTGCACAAAAGCTATTAATGGCTTAATGACTTTGATTTCAGAAGAGGAATCTAAAATTAGAAAAGACCCTATGGCTCGAGTAACTGATATCTTGAAAAAAGTATTTGGATTCAA
This sequence comes from Flavobacteriales bacterium, assembly GCA_040376995.1. Lineage (GTDB taxonomy): Bacteria > Bacteroidota > Bacteroidia > B-17B0 > Aurantibacillaceae > UBA4416. The sequence continues at coordinate 15,229 of JBEIPP010000033.1, read as the reverse complement.
AAAATAGGCTTGGATAAAATCAGCCAACATTCAAGAAAAGCCATTTGTATTTAAACAAATGGCCTTTTTAATGTATTAATTGCATCTCTATAAAAAATAAAAGCATGACTTTAAAAGAACGTTACGAAGGCGTTATTAATTATTTTAAAACAAATGTTCCGATTGCAGAAACTGAACTACAATATTCAAATCCATTTGAGTTAATTGTAGCCGTTATTCTTTCTGCCCAATGCACTGATAAACGAATAAATCAAGTAACCCCAAAACTATTTAGAGATTATCCAACTGCTGAAGCATTAGCCTCTGCAAGTTCTGATACTATTTTTAATTACATCAGAAGTGTTAGCTACCCAAATAATAAAGCTAAACATTTAGTGAATATGGCTAATATGTTACTAAAAGACTTTAACGGTGTTATCCCAAGCGACATTGACCAATTAGTAAAATTGCCTGGCGTTGGTCGTAAAACTGCCAATGTAGTAGCTTCCGTTATTTACGATAAACCTGCTATGGCAGTTGATACACATGTATTTAGAGTTTCGAATAGAATGGGGCTTACAAAAGCAAAAACGCCATTACAAAGCGAACAACAATTAATTAAACATATTCCTGAACAATATGTAGCAACAGCTCATCATTGGTTAATTTTACATGGGCGATATACATGTTTAGCAAGAACACCTAAATGTGATGAATGTCAATTGACTGAATGGTGCCAGTATTTTAAAACTAAAATCATAAACAAAAACTATCCTCATTCGTTATCTCATAAGAAACCAAACTCAAACAAATTAGAAATAATAAAAGATAATATGGCAAAAACTATTTCCACAAAAAAAACAACAATAGCTTCAAAATCTTCGGCTTCTAAAACAGCTACATTAAAAAAAGTTGCAATAAAAAAAGTAGTACCTACTAAAGTAATAAAAGCAATTCCCTCTAAAAAAACTAACAAAGAAGATAAATTTGTCTCGCATTCAACATCATTAAAAGTTGGAGATAAAGCTCCTATATTTTCTGCCAAAGACCAAAATGGTAAAACAATTGCTTTAAACGATTTAAAAGGTAAAAATATCATCCTTTATTTTTATCCTAAAGACAATACTCCTGGCTGCACAATGGAAGCGTGCAGTTTAAGAGATGAACACCAATACTTAAACAAAAAGAATTTTGTGGTTTTAGGAGTAAGTGCTGATGATGAAAAAATGCATAAAAAATTCGCAACAAAATACGAGTTACCTTTTTCTTTATTAGCAGACACCGACATGAAAATTATTAAAGCTTATGATGTTTGGGGAACCAAACAATTTATGGGTAAAATTTATGACGGTATAATCAGAACCACATTTATCATTAATGAAAAAGGAATTGTATCTCATGTAATTAAGGATGTAAAAACAAAGGAACATGGAAAACAAATATTAGACTTATAATATCTAAAACTACTAGCTACAAAAAAGGATTTACAAATTGTAAATCCTTTTTTATTTGAAGTTATTTCTTAACAAAGATTCCCATCTTTTCCAGATCCTCTAAATAAATTCTTTTCCCATTATATATAACAGTTACAAAAGCATCTGTTTGACCTGCTTTAATAACCTTAACATTATGTTCAAAGGCCTTTCCTAAATTGCTAAAATTACCTCCGATAGTAATACGAGTAATTCCATCATCTAATAATAGATTCTCAACATCTCCCAATCCTTTTAAATGATGATACCTATAATTTTTAGGGTATTTATATGCAGCAATTTGAACTCTAAATTGTAAGCCTTCTTCAGAAATGTCGCCATACAATTCACTATAATATTTAATTTTTTCTTGAAGTGTAGCATTAGGCTTTAGTACAAATTTTTTAGCAATAGGCGCTTCTTTAATTGTCTCAACAACTTCTACAGGCTCAATAACTTTTAAGAGTTCCTCAACTGCAATCACAGTATCTTTTTTAGGTTCAACTGCGGTAACCACTGGTTGTAATGAGTCAAAATTTACATCAAATATTTTTTCATCATATCCTTCTAAATTCAATGTATTTATATCTAATGTTTTAGAGGTATAATTCTTATACTTATAAGTTAACTTGAAAATAGCTCCAGCAGGTAACGAAACTAAATAATTTCCTGTAGATGCATTACTAGTGAAGTCTCCGAATTTGTTATTGTTTTGATCTACAATTTCAACAGAAATTAATGCTCCAACCGATGAACCTTTTTCGGTAATTTTTCCTTTAACCATAAACAATGAAGGTTTTTTACCAACAAATCCTGGATATACTGAATAAATATCTTTTAAACCTTGCCCTCCTGCTTTTCCAGAAGCATAATATCCTCTATCTCCATTAGCAGATAACACATAATATATATCATCATCCGTTGTATTAATTGGATAACCTAAATTAAATGGATTACTAAATGTTGAATCTTTCCAATTTAAACGAGATTGAAATATATCAAATCCCCCCATACTATTTTTGCCTTGAGAACTATAAAATAAAGTAACACCATCAGGATGTATAAACGGAGCATCGTCATCTAATGCAGTATTAATACTATCTCCTAAATTTATCACATTACCCCATGTACTATCTGGTAATAAAGTAGCTCTGTAAATATCTTTTCCTCCATAACCTCCACCTCTCTCACTACTAAAATATAAATACTTTCCATCAGCTGTTAATGAACAACTTCCTTCCCATGAATATGAATTTACTTGACCATTTAATTTTTTAGGTTCTGTCCATTCGCCACTTAAAGAGTTACTCATATAAATATCTCCATGATCGTCTCCGTTATCTCTGTATACAAATAAATAAAAACCATCAGGACTAATTGCAATGGCTCCATCGTGAGAATTAGTATTAGCACTTTTAACAGGCATTGGTTTTTTCCATTCTCCATCAATTCTATCTGCCTGAAAAATATCTTCATAATATTTTCCAAATCTATCTGGCTGTAAAAACTCATTCTGTAAACCTCCAGTACTTTCAATTCCTCTATAAGTAAATAACATAATTGATTCATCAGCGGAAATAATAGGAACATACTCTTCATATGGAGAGTTAATAACATTTCCTATGTTCTCAATTTTTGCACCAGTTGGCTTTGCGAACAAATCTTTACCATTAATACAATACTGTTTTAACTGTATTGCTTTTTTCTTAGTTTCTGGGGATACTCTTTTATTTACTAAACTTTTCTCAATTAAAACAATGGCTTCATCAAATTTATAATTATAATGATTTGCCCTTGCTAAATCATACTCTATATTGTCTACTTTTTTATTCTTTTCGTAAACTTCAGACAACATTTTAAGAGCTACATCATGTTTATCACTTCTAGTTAAAGCGCATATACCATAACAATACTTTAAATATTCTTCCTTTGGATGTTGGCTATATAGATTTTCATAAAACGGTAAAGCCTGTAAATAATTACCATCATCTATCATTAACAATGCACTTTGCATAGAATCATTTTCGGTTTTTCTCCACTTTTTAGTTTTAGTATTTTGTGAAAAAAAGTTCCCATTTAAAAAACAGAACAAAACTAATAAACAATAAATTTTTGATAGCATAAAAAACGTATAAGTGTGAAATCCTAAAATACCACAAAATACCTATTGGTAATCAACATTTTTATAACAAAAGTGCTTAATCTAAAATATCAAGGCTACCTAATCCCTCTCTTAGAACAACCAATTCGTCTTGAGAACAATCAATAACACTAGAGCCATACAAATTCCCAAATCCACCATCAATTACCATATCTACTTTCTTTTCATACTCACGATGAATAACCTCTGGATCCGTAAAATAATCCATAATATCATCATTAGGATTATGCAAACTAGTAGTAATAATTGGATTACCTAATTCGGTAATAATCGTTTTGCAAATGATATTATCAGGCACACGAATACCAACTGTTTTTTTGTTTTGCTTTAAAAGTTTAGGAACATTATTATTAGCTTCTAAAATAAAGGTATAAGGGCCAGGTAATGCCTTTTTCATAATTCGGAATAATGAATTTGAAATAGGACGAGCATAATTTGATAAATGACTTAAGTCACTACAGACAAAAGAAAAGTTAGCTTTTTCAGGTTTAACATTTTTTAAGCGACATACTTTTTCGATAGCCTTTGGGCGTGTAATATCGCAACCAATTGAATAAACAGTATCGGTTGGGTAAATAATAACACCGTCGTTCTTTAAACAATCAACAATTAGTTGAATGTCTTTTGGGTGCGGATTATCGTAATTAAGTCGTAGTAGCATGTTTTCTAAGTTACGAATTATTTCGTAATCACTTCCGTTAAAGGCTTACCTGTTGTTCCGTTTGGGAAAGACAGATGTAACATCGTTGCTATTGTTGGGGCAATATCCACTACATTTACTTTTTTTACTGAAAATCCTTTGGGGATATTAGCGCCATAAAATAATAAAGGCACATGTGTATCATAACTATAAGATGCTCCGTGAGTTGTTCCTTTATTATGATATTCCATCCACGCTGGATTGTATGAAAAAGCTACATTACCGCTTCTCACATGATTATATCCTTTTTGAATTAAATATTTAAACGAATCATCGGTGTAGTTTTCGTATTTTAAAACTTCTGATGGATAAGCTTCTGCTACACCTTTAACAGACAACATAAAATTCGCCAAAGTATGCTCTACTGCAAATTTGTTTAATTTCATCAAACCCATTTTACTTTCATTTAAAAAGATTTGCTGATTAGATAATGAAGCTACTAAACTATCTCCATATTGATTTTGACAAAATGTTTTTACCGTCTTCGTTAATTCTTCTTCATCCATATAACCTCCTGGAATTTTCAAATCCATTAAATGTGCGGGCACATCACAAGCGCCGTGATCGGCTGTTAAAAACACCACATAATTATCTTTGCCTAAAGATGTATTAAGTGCATTAATTAATTCTTCTAAATCTTTATCTAAGCGTATATAAACATCTTCTACCTCAACACTGCGAGGTCCGTATGAATGCCCTACATAATCCGTTGAAGAAAAACTAATACACAACATATCCGTTTGTTTACCTTTACCTAATTGTTCTGCTTTTAAGCAAGCTAATGCTAAATCTTTAGTAATTGTGTTTCCAAAAGGAGTAGCTTTAATTATTTCGTAATTATTCTTCTCTAATTGAGCATTATATTGATAAGGGAAAATGGCCGTGTCTTTTTTGTTAGGAGCTGCCTCATAATTATTTTTATCGGCAATACTTTCAGTATAACCTGCAATTGGATATAAGGTATTCCATCCTTGAGATAAATATTTTTTAGCTAGGTGTAAATTATTAAATTCATTAACCCAAGCTGGTAATTCATTCATGTAATGAGAACTGGAAATAAATTTACCGTTACTACCATCAAACCAAAAAGCGCCATTCGCGCTATGTCCTGCAGGTAAGATAGAACTTCTATCTTTTAAAGAAATAGCAAATACTTTTGCTTGCTGATTCGTGTTTAATTTTAATTCATCACCAATTGTTGTTACTAATAAATTTTTTGGCGACATTAATCCAGCTTTACTTTCTGTGCCAACCGACTTTACTTTACCATCCTCTGTACAGTAAGTCATTTTAATTTCTTCTTTCACAAACCAATCGTTTGCAATAATTCCATGTGTAGCAGGGCTTGTACCAGTATAAATTGATGCATGTCCTGGCCCAGTATATGTTGGCACATAATTATATTGAGCATTACGATAAAAATAACCTTCGTTGATGAGTTTTTTAAATCCACCGTTACCAAACTTATTCCAATAACGATAAATGTAATCCTGTCGCATTTGGTCAACAACAATACCTACTAGTAATTTAGGTTGTTTTAAATCTGTAGGAGTTTCTACAGATTTTGTTTGTGCATTAATTGACTTAAAAAAAACAACTAATGACAAAAGAATAAAAAAGCGATTCATGTTATGATGATTTATCTAATGTTTGAAATACCGAGTTATTGCTCACAAATTCAGGAACAATATCTTTCATTTTGGCAACAATACGAGTATTATCTTGAGTATTGAACAATAATATTAATTCATTAATAAATTGAGTTACCTCAGCAAATTCGTATTCACGAACCTTACCAACTAATATTTGCTGGTGATGAGTTGGCAATGTGTTTTCTGAACTCGCTAATAACTCTTCGTATAATTTTTCTCCTGGACGAAGTCCTGTATAAATAATTTTAATATCTCTATCTTCTTTTAATCCAGATAACTTAATCATCTTACGAGCCAAATCAACAATCTTAACGGATTGCCCCATATCAAACACAAATATCTCACCTCCTTTACCCATGCAGCCAGCCTCTAACACTAACTGGCAAGCTTCAGGAATTGTCATAAAAAAACGAGTAATGCCGGGGTGTGTGATTGTGATTGGTCCACCTTCTTCGATTTGTTTTTTAAAACGTGGAATTACAGAGCCATTAGAACCTAATACATTTCCAAAACGAGTGGTAATGAATTTTGTTTGTGAAATTTTCCCTAAACTTTGCGTGTAAATTTCAGCAATACGTTTAGAAGCCCCCATCACATTGGTTGGATTCACAGCTTTATCAGTAGATATCATTACAAATTTTTCAACCTTAAATTCTACTGCTAAATCGGCCACTGTTTTAGTTCCAAGGATGTTTGTTAAAATAGATTCTGAAGGATTATTCTCCATCATCGGCACATGTTTATAGGCTGCAGCATGAAATACAATTTGTGGTTTAAATGTATTAAACACATTCTGCATTCGCTCTTTATTACGAACATCACCGATAACAACTTCGTGCTTTTTTAAATTAGTTTTTTCATTAAACTCTAATTCTAATTCATGTAATGGACTCTCCGCTTGATCTAACAAAACCAATAAGGCTGGATTAAATTTAGCACACTGCCTTGCTAACTCCGAACCAATAGAACCAGCAGCACCTGTAATTAAAATGATTTTATTATTTAATTGTTCGTTAATTAAACCATTATCTAATTTAATAGGATCACGCTCTAATAATTCTTCAATATTAATCCCTTTAATTTGATTAAAGCTTAATTCTCCATTAATCCACTTTGCTATTGGAGGTACATTTAGCACCCTCACGCCTAATTGCAAACACTCGTCAATAATCTTATTTTTATTTTCGGGAGAGAGGTTTTGAATACTAATAATAACAGACTCTACATCATTCTCTTTAATAAGTTCTGCTAATTTAGAAGTTGGATAAATAAAGGCACCTTCTAAACTTCTTCCTTTTTTCTTTTCATCATCATCTACAAAACCAACAACCTTATAACGCACAGCAGCATCTCTATCCAAAGTACGCTTAGTAATAATACCACTCTCTCCTGCTCCATAAATAATCACTTGAGTTTTTTGCTTCTCTGGATTTTTGTTCTCAAAATATATAGCCTTGATTGCCAAACGAGAACTAATCATAATAAAGATTGTAACTAAAGCATCAATAATAATAACAGAATGTGGAATGATATAGTATCCTAATAAGATTTGACGTGTAAAAATATTTATCAAGTACAAAACAAAACTGCTCAATAAAATAATTGCAAAAATTCGAGTGGCATCTTTAGCTCCCGTATATCTTACAACACCTTTATATGTTTTTGAAATAAAAAAAGTAATTAATCGAACTAATAATACTAAAACATAATCGTAAGGTAAATTCTTTAAATCTTCGGGAGGAATGGATTTAAAATTGAAACGCAAGAAAAAAGCAAGTGTTAACGAAAATGCACAAATTAATAAGTCAATAATTAAAATTGACCAGCGAGGTAAATTATACTTCCAAAAATATTCGAGTATTTTGTGCATCCATGTAAAAGTACATTTTTAGGAGGAATAGACAAAATGGAAAAATCAATAATTAATAACTCAAATATGGTAAAATCAACCTTAGTTTTTCATCAGAAAAGATGCCTAATGCTTTGACGTCACTTTCAGATAATTTACCGTGTTTTAATCGATAATTTACAATAACTTGGGCAGACTGAAAGTTAAAATAAGGATGTTTACGTAGAGAATTAAAATCAATGGCATTAATAGGTATTTTAGAAATTGAATTAGGATCGAGTTTAATTTGTGAAGCAAGAAGTACAAATGTACTATCAGTCATGCCATACACTTCTTTTAACTGATTAACAGAATGAAAACCTCCCAACATAGTTCTATATTTCATAATACGCTTAGTAAAACCGGGTCCAATGCCTTTTAAACAAACGATTGACAAGCTATCAGCTGTATTAATTTCTACTACAGTTTTTGTATAAACCTTCTTTTCATAATGACGTGTTGCAGCATAAAGCGTATCCCGTTTAAAATCACTTCTAGAATTTGGTATTAAAATATAAGATTCCAACTCTTCATATAGTTCTATAGGCAAACCATATAATTTCTTTAAATCTTCAGGTTTAAAAAACTTTCCACCTTTATTTCTGAAATTAATTAAAGTAGCGCTTAGCTTTTTTGACATCCCTAACTTTTGCGCATCTTCTTCGCTTACTGTATTTGGATTAAATACAAATCGTTCGTTAGAAATCTTGACTTCAGAAATAGATTTTGTAACATTATCAGCAGCTAATTCTGTTTCAGAGTTTTTCCCTTCCTTTAATTTTGAAGGTGCTATAGTTATAAATTGAACCGAATTTGAATCATTGTATAATAATGGCATTAGCAATCTAAGCCCAAATAGCACAACAATAATAACACATAGAATAAAAATGCCATTGCGTTCTTGTTTATTGAAATGAAAAAAATTAAATAAAAAAGATCTAATTTTCTGAAACACCATGTTTAGTTCGTTTAAACATATAATACACTGGAACACCTAAGGCAATGATTAATAAACCCATGCCGCAATTAAATGTTTTGTATACTAATAAATCAATGCAAATAAGTGTAGTTAGCACAATATATAAAGCTGGAACTATAGGATAACCAAATGCTTTATATGGTCGTTCAGCATCAGGCATTTTTTTTCGTAATACAAATAAACCAGTAATGGTAATGATGTAAAATATTAAAGAAGAGAAGGTGCAATAATCTAACAAATCGCCATAAGAACCACTCAAACATAATAAAGAAGCCCAAATACCTTGAAAAATCATGGCATTGGAAGGCACATCATATTTATTTAATTTAGCTGCGTTTTTAAAAAATAAACCATCTTTTGCCATCGATTGAAATAAACGAGAGCCAGCAATAATTAAACCGTTATTACAACCAAAGGTGGAAACCATAATTAATGCTGCCATTAAATATTTTGCTACATCGCCAAACACCACATATAAAGCAGCTGTTCCTACTCTATCTTTTTGAGCAAACATAATTCCTTGCTCTGCAACTGTTTGAGCATTTTCAACCCCTTCTAATGGCAACAAACATAAATAGGCCACATTGGCTAACACATAAATTAGAGTAACAATACATACACCAAAAAATAAACCCAAAGGAATATTACGTTTTGGATTTTCTACTTCACCTGCTATAAAGGTTACATTGTTCCATGCATCACTACTAAACAAAGAGCCAATCATAGCTAAACCTAAAGCAGTAGCTAATGACATTCCTGACAAAGCATTAAATGTATAACCTTTATTTACTTCAGAAGCCACTTGTTTAGCTTCCCATGCATGAGTCATATTATTAGAAAACACATCACTATAAAAACCATAATAAATACCTACTATAATTAAAGCAAACAATGCGATTAATTTAGCTGATGTAAAAATTCGCTGAATAGCTTTTCCATTTTCGATACCACGCGTATTAATAAACGTAAGCAGAGCAATAATAAAAATGGCTAGTAATTGAGCACTGGTAATTTTAAGTCCTATGATTTGAAACAATACATTTCCTTCTTCAAAAAAGGGGATAAACACTCCTGTAAATTTAGCAAAAGCCACCGCCACCGCTGCAATCACTCCTGTTTGAATGACCAAAAAAACTGTCCAGCCATATACAAAGCCCACTAAATCACCGAAGGCTTTTTTAATATATACAAATTGCCCGCCAGCTTGTGGCATCATACCTGCTAATTCTCCATAACTTAAAGCAGCAAATAAAGTAATGATGCCTGATAAAATCCAAACCACTAGCAACCAACCAGCAGAACCAACAACTCTAGTAATGTCTGCACTCACAATAAAAATGCCCGAACCTATCATAGATCCAGCTACCAAAAGTGTGGTGTCAAATAAGTTCAGGGATTTTTTCATTTGTACTTTTAAAAAATATTATTCGATTCCTTTTTTCTCTAAATTACTGTTGCGTTTGCCATATAGGAAATAAACAATAATTCCTAGAGCGCCCCAAATCATAAAAAAATTCCAAGTGGCCGCTCTTACCTGAGTCATTAAGAAAATATTAAATGCTACACCTAAAGTTCCAACAACATAAACTGCAGGTGTTTTATATGGACGCTCTAATTCAGGTTTTTTGTAACGTAAAATCATTACGGCTATACAAACCATCGCAAAAGCTAATAAAGTTCCCATACTACACATTTCGCTTACTTTATCAATTGGAGTAAATGCTGCTACTAAAGAAATTAAACCTCCAACTAAAATAGTACTCTTATATGGGGTTTTAAAAGTTGGATGTAATATTTTAAAGAAAGCTGGCATTAAACCATCTTTTGCCATTCCTAAGAAAATACGAGTTTGTCCTAGCATCATAACCAACATTACAGAGGTTAATCCCGCAGTTGCTGCAATGGTAATAATAAAAACCGCCCAATTAATTCCAATTCCTGAGAAAGCTGAAGCAACAGGAGCTGCTTTATCTAACTGGTTGTATTTTACCATTCCGGTTAATACTAACGAAACCAAAATATATAATAAGGTACAAATAACTAAAGAGGCAACAATAGCAAATGGCACATCCTTTTTAGGATTAATAGCCTCACCAGCTTGTGTAGATACGGCATCAAAACCAATGTAGGCAAAGAATACAATAGTAGCAGCTGTTAATACACCACCAAAACCAAAATTCATTTTCCCAGTTGCATTACCTAATTCATCCAATGCAGGAACCTCAGTAGGAATAAATGGAGTCCAATTATCTGTATTGATATAAAATGCGCCTACGATAATTACAAATAATACAACCGCAATTTTCACAATCACAATAATGTTATTTGTTTTAGCAGCTTCCTTAATTCCTTTTACTAAAATAGCAGTTACTACCCAAGTAATTAAGAATGCCGGTAAATTAAATGCAAAACTAGGTGCAGCTAAGCCTAATGCTTCCGATTTTTCAGTTGCTGTAGCTAAATCATTGCATAACCAAATAGGAAATTCAATTCCAAATAAATGTAATAGTTTAACGAAATATCCGCTCCAAGCAACAGCAACCGTAGTTGCTCCCATCATATATTCTAATATTAAGTTCCAACCAATAAACCAAGCAAATAATTCACCTACAGTACCATAAGCATAAGCATAAGCAGAGCCTTCTACTGGAAGAACGGATGCAAACTCTGCATAACATAAAGAAGCAAACAAACAGCCTATGCCTGCAATCACAAATGCTAAGGCTAAAGCCGGACCAGCATAATCATGGGCAGCAATTCCTGTTAAGGTAAAAATACCACCTCCTATGATAGCTCCTATACCTAAGGATGTTAATCCCCACTTTGTTAGAACTCGTTTTAAATCATTTTTCTTCATATCTGCCTCAAAGGCCGACACTGGTTTTACTCTCCAAACTGACATATATTGTATCTATTTTTTAATAATATAAAATATCTTAACTACCCAAATATATATAATTTTATCTTAGAGCCTGATTAATTTTTATCTAATTATTTTGTTATGCATATTTTTGGCTACAATTTCGTTAAATTTTTCGTCGATGTACTAACATCGACTGCAAAATTTGCCTCATTTCGCTCAAAAATCTACTATAACAAATCCAAAACATAAAACTTAAACAGGCTCTTCAAACATATAATACCTTATCTTTACCCCTTTAAAATGACAACACTTATTATTATACTATTTTTGACAGGTTATTTAGTAATAGCCTTAGAGCATAGTTTTAATATAAATAAAGCAGGCACTGCTCTTTTAATAGGTGTATTATGCTGGACAATTTATGCGCTTTATTCAACCGATACGCAATATGTTACTGGATTAAGCCATCACTTAGCTGAAATCTCAGAAATACTTTTCTTTTTATTGGGAGCGATGACCATTGTGGAACTTATTGATGCTCATGATGGTTTTGATATCATTACCGAAAAAATTACCACTACCAATAAACGTTATCTTTTAGTAATTGTATCTCTTATCGCTTTTATACTATCGGCCGTATTAGACAATTTAACAACTGCCATTGTGATGGCAACGGTGGTTAAAAAATTAATTCCCGAAAAAACAGATCGTTATTACTTTTTAGGACTAGTAATTATATCTGCCAATGCCGGTGGTTGTTTTAGCCCAATTGGGGATGTTACCACCACCATGCTTTGGGTTGCTAATAAATTAACTCCAGGTACAATTATTACTCATTTATTTTTACCAAGCTTAGTTTGCATGGCTGTTCCTTTATCTTTAAGTATGCTTAAAATAAAAGGAAACGTTGCAGCTTTTGAAATAGAGAAAAAAGAAAGTACCATTTCATCCAAAGAAAAAACACTCGTTTTTGCTTTAGGCTTAGCGTGTTTATTGTTTGTACCTATATTTAAAACCATTACACATTTGCCTCCTTATATGGGAATATTATTTGGCTTGGGTGTAATGTGGGTGGTAACTGAATTAATTCATAAACGTAAAGACGAATTTGAAAAAGGAAAATTCTCAGTAGTAAATGCTATTACTAAAACAGATGTGCCAAGCGTATTATTCTTTTTAGGAATATTATTAGCTGTTGCTTGCTTACAAGAAATTCATGTTTTAGAAAATACCGCTACCTTATTAAACAATAGTATTGGCGATTTAAAATTCATTTCTGTTGTCATAGGGTTATTATCTGCTATTGTAGATAATGTGCCTTTATTAGCAGCTACAATGGGTATGTACGATTACCCTACAAATGACTACTTTTGGCAAATGATTGCTTATGCAACTGGCACTGGTGGAAGCGTTTTAATTATTGGAAGTGCAGCTGGTGTAGCTGTAATGGGAATAGAAAATATTAGCTTTAGTTGGTACTTAAAAAATATTTCGTGGTTGGCATTTATTGGATATATTGCTGGCTTTTTAATTTATTATATACAAAATTTGATTATTACATAGTGGAACCTATAGAACCTGAACATATCAAAGAAAACGAATCGTCAAACGAATCGAATCATGAACAACAACCACAAGGATTACCCAAACCTATTTTAGTTCAAGACAAAAAAAACTGGGTACGTAAATCCATTATTAGCTTAGCTATATATGCGTTTTTGTTTTATTTTATTTTTAATGGTGACTTTTCATACATAGCAGCTGTTTTGGCAGTATTACTGATTCACGAATTTGGGCATTTCTTTGCGATGAAGGCTTTTAATTATTCAAATGTTAAGTTATTTGTATTGCCTTTACTTGGCGCTTATGTTACTGGTAAAAAATCGTTAATTTCACAACGCCAAATGAGTATTGTTATTTTAGCAGGGCCAGTACCTGGCATTATCATTGGTTTTTGTTTACTATTAAGTACGTTTTATTATCCTAACGAACGCCTTGAAATGTTAGGTAATATTTTCTTTTTACTAAACTTATTTAATTTACTCCCTTTTATACCATTAGATGGTGGCAGATTATTAGAAACTCTTTTTATTAATCATAATCACACCATTAGAATTATATTTACTATTATTACTATCATAGCATTAGCAGTTTTGGCAATTATCACAAAAAGCTTATTGTTTTTAATTATCCCTGTATCCATGGTATTTGATTTAATCATGGAAATAAAAAACCAAAAAATTAGAGAATACCTTGAGCAAGAAAACATTAACTATACCACGGATTATGCTGATTTACCAGACAATGATTATTGGACAATCAGAGACTGTATTTTACTTTCTTTTAATAAAAGATATGCAGGTATACAAGCAGGCGTGCATCAGTATAGTGTTTTAGAGGGTGGCATTATACAACATGTAGTAGCTGTTTTAAAAACACCTTTCATTAAAGATGTTAAAGTTTTTGAGAAAATAGGTATTATATTTACTTATGTTTTATTATTAATGGTATTACCTGCTATATATCTTGTCATAAAATTTTTATATTGAAAAAACTCTTTTTTATACTTTTAGTTATTGGATGGATTGCATGCCAAGCACAATCGTTAGACTTCTCGATGCTAAGAGCTATTAATAAAGACGAGCATCCACAATGGGATAAAACAATGAAAATAACTTCCAATTCGGTTTACCCTGCTTTGGTTGTAGCTCCCGCCTCTTTGTTATTAACTGGTTATGTGCAAGATGATAAAGTGATGATGCGCAATGGCGCTAAAACTGTTGTAGCCATTGGATTAAATGTGCTATTAACCTCTGGTTTAAAATATAGCATTAATCGTAAACGACCTTATGAGCAATATCCAAATGATATAGTAAAAAGAACCGACTCTGGCCCTTATTCTTTTCCCTCGGGACACACATCCTCTGCTTTTGCCGCAGCAACTGCTGTAACACTATCTTCTAAAAAATGGTACGTGGCAGTACCTTCCTATGCTTATGCTTGTGCTGTTGGATACTCACGCATGCGTTTAGGAGTTCATTTCCCAAGTGATGTATTAGGAGGAATGATCATTGGCATTGGCTCATCACTATTGGTGTTTCAAGTGGATAAATGGTTACAAAAAAAATAATTTGTCTCCCTCTAAATACACAGAATAATTACAATGCCTCATTAGTAAAAACATAGTATTAAATCTGTGATTATCTGCAAAATCTGTGAAACAAAACTTGAGCTAAATCACCTTTATTTGTTGTTAATTTATGTTTATTTCACCCCGTTTAGCTTAATAAAATTGTATTTTTACCATTAGTATATTTTATTAAAAAAATTCATGAAACATTTATTAATCATAATTCTATTATCTATTACGGTAACAATATCCGCACAAACTCCAACAACAAACACGTTGGTAACCGAAAAATACCTTCAAATATCTGGAGTAGTGCTAGACGATAGTTTACAGCCTTTACCTTTTGTATCGATTATGTTAACGGGAACACGCTCAGGAACAGTGAGTGATTATTATGGTTTCTTT
>JBEIPP010000082.1:0-14236 GCA_040376995.1 Flavobacteriales bacterium | reverse complement strand
CCGAGAAATACAGAAACAGAAGAAAACGTTTTACTCTTAGACTTAATTTTATAGCAGGTATTTATAATTATCAATTATAAAAGAGGTCTAATAACTATACTTGTTTTAAAGGCATTAAAAGCGATGGCAAAATATGGCTGGAACTTATCAAACCTTGTAGCTTTTATTCGTTTAAATTTATTTGTAAAAATAGATTTACAACACTGGCTCAATAATCCTTTTAATGAAACAGATGTTGGGAAAAATCATTCAGAAAATCTATACCAAGGGGTACTTTTTTTAATCAACTAATTTTATCAATAAAATCAATATCTTTAGAGCACAAAACTAAACGTTTAGGACGCTATTGTGTATTTTAGCATTTTATTAGAATGAAGAATTTAGCCCATTTTATATCATATCTTTTTCATCCATTGTTAATGGCTACCTATGGCTGTTTAATCATATTTTTTGGATTAACAAATTCTATTTACTATGTGTTTACTCCCTTAAAATTAAAGTTGGTATTAACTTTAACTGTATTTGCTTTTACTTTTTTATTACCATCTTTAAACCTTCTGATTTTATACAAATTAAATTATGTCTCTTCATTAAAAATTGAGAATCGTAAAGAGCGAACTTTTCCTTTAATAATGACTTCTTTGTGTTATTTTGGATTGTTTTATATGATTTATGATTTTAATATTTGGCCAGCTATTAGGCTTTTTATTTTTGGAGCAGCCTTATGTATTTTATGTGCTGCTATTATTAATTTATGGTGGCAAATTAGTGCGCATATGATAGGAGTAGGCGGATTAATTGGTGTGTTGTTAGCTATAAGTTATTTTATGCAAACGCCTATTTTTTCAGTTATTTCGAGTTGTATAATTATAGCTGGCTGTATTGGATTTTCTCGTTTAAAATTAAATGCTCACACACCTGCTCAAGTTTATGCTGGTTTTATATTTGGTTGCTTAGTCCAATTTTCTTTATTTTTTCTTGCGTAAAGTCTTACATTTGTTTAGTAATTAAATCACTCATGAACTTAATAACAGGAGCAACAGGATTAGTAGGTGCACACCTTGCATTGCAACTTTTACAGCAAAACAAACCTGTGGTTGCTATTAAACGACAAGGAAGTGATGTTTTAAAAACTAAAAAATTATTTTCATATTATACTTCCGATGCAGATGTTTTATTTAATAAAATTAAATGGATAGAGGCTGACGTGTGCGATATATATTCCTTGTTAGACGCACTATATGGGATAGAAATTGTTTATCATTGCGCTGGATTTGTGTCATTTAATTCGAAAGACAACAAACAAATGCATCGTATTAATGCTGAAGGAACCGCAAATGTTGTAAATGCTTGTTTAGAAAAAAAAACAAAGGCTTTGTGTTATGTGAGTTCTATTGCAACACTTCAAAATCCCGACATTACAAAAAATATTGATGAGTCTGTTTATTGGAAATCATCACCATCTGCAAGTGATTATGCTATTAGTAAATATAATGCCGAACGAGAAGTTTGGCGTGGAACTGAAGAAGGATTAAATGCTGTGATTGTAAATCCGGGAATTATTTTAGGCCCAGGTTTTTGGCATCAAAGTTCAGGTAAATTATTTGAAACGTGTTATAAAGGAAATCCTTTTTATACCAGTGGTTCTAGTGCTACTATTGATGCAAAAGATGTTGCTAATTGTATGATTCAATTGACCGAAAAAAAGGAATTCAATAAACGTTTTATATTAATTGAAGGTAATTATTCGTTCAAGGAAATATTATCTCAAGTTAATAAAGCATTGGGTAAAAAAGAGCCAAGTATTGAAGCTGGAAAATTTTTGTTGACATTAGGAAAATGGGTCGATACATTAAGAGCATTCATTATTAGTAAAGAGCAGCTAATTTCTAAAGAAACAATCAATGCGAGTCTAGATAATAATTCTTACAATAATAAAAGAATAAAAGAAACGCTCAACCATCAATTTATTCCTCTGCAAAACACTGTTCGATTTGTTTGCGAAGTTTATCTTAATGATTTAAAAAAACAAATAAAATGCTAAAATATTTTTACGTGTTTATTGCAACAGTTGTTACTGTTTTTTTGCTTAGCACCTGTAAAATTTTCGAAAAAGCAGTTGTTAAGGAAGAACTAGTTGTGGAAATTACTCAGCCAGCTAAAGATTATCAGGCTCCTAAAACAATTACTTATTTTCCTCCTCCCGCTGATTCTATTTCTACTATTACAATTAATCTGGTAGGCGATTTAATGTGTCATTTACCGCAAACCAACAATGCAAAATTGAGTAATGGGGAGTATGATTTTAATCCAAGTTTTGAATACATCAAACCATATTTGCAAGGTGCGGATATGACTATAGGAAATCTTGAAACAACGTTTGCTGGAACCGTTCAGCCTTACGCAGGTTATCCTGCTTTTAATAGCCCTGATGCGTATTGTACCGCCCTTAAAAACACAGGCTTTGATTTTTTGGTAACTGCTAATAATCATAGTATGGATACTCGCGAAGCTGGATTATTAAGAACGATTGATGTGATAAAAAAACATGGTTTAGGTTATGCTGGTACTTATCTAAATCAAAGAGATCATGATTCGATTAGAATTGTAAATGTTAAAGGAGTGAAGTTGGGAATTTTAAATTACACTTATGGAACTAATGGCGCTTACCCGAGTTCGGATCATAAATATATGTTGAATGTTATTGATTCTGTAGGAATAGCTGATGAAGTTAAATTGGCTAAAATAAGAGGTGCTGATATTGTTTTGGTGTTTTATCACATGGGTGTAGAAAATGTTACTGAGCCAACTCAAGCTCAGAAAGATGCGGTTAAATTTGCGTTAGAGGCTGGAGCTACTTTGGTTATTGGTGCCCATCCCCATATGATTGGGCCAACTCAAAAGCTATATTCAAAAGCAATCAATGATACTGCTTTTGTTGCCTATAGTTTAGGTAATTTTTTATCTAATCAATATTGGAGATACACTGATGCTGGAGTTATTTTGAAATTGACAATTCAGAAAAATTACACAAAGAAAACTTGTTCTTTTAAAGATGCAAATTATCTTCCAACATGGGTTTATAGAGGTGATGGAGCCAAAAAAATGCATATTTTATTCCCTGCTCAATGGGGAGAAGATTCTACTAAATTACCTCAATTTTTAAATGCTACTCATCAACAAAAAATGCTAGAAGCCTTTAATGATACACGATTGATACTAACAAAATATAATTTTGAACTACAGTTAAATTCTGTAAAATGATTGATTTTTTAACATTTAAAAAAAATCGAAAAAAAGTTTTGTGTAATAACAGAAAACTGTATCTTAGTATATTATAAACCGAAGATATTTTAGAAAGAAGATTTTATGCATATAGCAATTGCCGGTAATATCGGTTCAGGAAAAACAACATTAACGTCACTATTAGCAAAGCATTATAAATGGACTCCGCATTATGAAGATGCAGATGATAATCCTTATTTGAATGATTTTTATGATGATATGCAGCGTTGGTCGTTCAATTTACAGGTATATTTCTTAAATTCTCGTTTTGGTCAAGTTCAAGAAATCAGACAAGGCAAACAAAAAGTGGTTCAGGATAGAACTATTTACGAAGATGCGTACATTTTTGCGCCAAATTTGCATGCAATGGGTTTAATGACAACCCGCGATTACGAAAACTACTTTACTTTATTTAAATTAATGGATAGTTTAGTAAAAGCACCAGATTTAATTATTTATTTAAGAGCTTCCGTTCCTACTTTAGTAAAACAAATACAAAAACGAGGCAGAGATTATGAAAACTCTATACGTTTGGATTATTTGAAAAGACTAAATGAAAGATATGAGGCTTGGATTACAACATACGAAGGTGGTAAATTATTAATTGTTGATGTTGATGAGATTAATTTTTCTGAAAGCAAAGAAGATTTAGGAAAAGTAATCA
The DNA here is from genome assembly GCA_040376995.1 of Flavobacteriales bacterium. GTDB lineage: Bacteria > Bacteroidota > Bacteroidia > B-17B0 > Aurantibacillaceae > UBA4416. The sequence goes on along the minus strand of JBEIPP010000082.1, from coordinate 10,287 downwards.
GAATGATAGACGCAGAGGTAAACGGACTATTTAAATAGGATATATTGAGCAATAATTCACATAGCGAAAAAGAGTTTGTTCACGAACAATATGAGCAAATGTTACGTGCTCATCAGCAAGATGAGACAGTATTAGTTTCTCACTATGGGGAATTATCTCAGAGCGTTATCTCACATTTAGAAGGTAATGTTGAAGAAAAAATTACCTCTTTAGAAATTGCTAAAGGCCCTATAAAAAAGATTTTCTTTATTAGTGTGGAAACTTTACAAAATATGTTGTTGCATGGTCAAAAAAATAGCCAAGGAGAACAACATAATTTCTTTATTTTGGTTAAAAACGGTTCTAATCTAAAAGTTATTTCTTCTAATTTAGTTGCTAATTCATCTATTCCTGCTCTTGAAAAACAAATCAACACCATCAACTCTTTTGATGATGAAAAAGTATTAAAATCATATTATTTAGAGCATTTGGAAAATAATACAATGAGCGAAAAAGGTGGAGCTGGCTTAGGTTTTATTACGATTGTTATGAAGAGTGGAAATAAATTAAAAGTTGATTTCAAAAAAATTAATGATGAGGTTTCTTTATTCACATTAACATCTTCAGTTAATTTAAGCTAGTTTTTTTACCGAGTAATTTCCAAATTGCCCTTCTATTAAATTAATTCCACATTTCTTATTTTTTTCTAGTAATCCAAATTGATTTTCAATTCCTAAGAAAATTGCGCCATTGTATGTTGCTGCATTAAATAATAGTTCTAATGGAATATTTGGCTGATGTTTTAAGATAGTGTTAATTTCATTAATAATAGTGAGCATTGAATTACTAGCCAAGCTATCCGTTCCCAAAGTTAAATTACAATTATTAGAAGCTAATAAATTAATATCTGGCATGGTATTTTCGATATATAAATTGGCATTAGGGCATAAGCACCAATATAGTTTTTGATGTTCTTTGTTTGCAGCTTTAATATCCTCTTTACTGCTAAATGTGTTATGAACCAATAAGGTATTTATTTTATTATTTAAGGAAGAAATAGAAGCTAGCAAACTACTTTTCTTAGTTGCTATAAAATAATCAATTGGAACTTTTATTGTTTCATACAATCTCAAATAATCACCTGATTTAAAATTAAAAAAATCATTCTCCGCTTTGCTTTCCTGATTGTGAATGCTGGAAGGTTTTTTTAACTGATAGCAATCATCAGTTATCTTTTTTATTAATTCTAGCGAAGCACTATACGGTGCATGAGGAGCCAAAGAGGCTGATAATTGTGCTTTTGTATGTTCTGATAACAATTGTTTCCCAGTATCAAAAACTAAATTAGCACGTTCTGGATTTAGAGCAATTAACTCTACAAATGTGTGATAGTATAAATTGGATTCTTGTTTCGTTTTAATAGATTCATTAGTATTACTAATATCTCCAACAGCTACAATGCCTTGCGTTTGCATTTCTTTATCGGCTAAACGCATTGCTTCTTGTTGTAGTTCTATCGAAAATTCGTTCCGATGTTTCATAACACCTAAGCCAAAATCAACAATACCAATATGTTGTTTGATAACGTTTTTTAAATGACTTAATTCTAAATGACAATGTGTATTAACGAAGCCTGGAGTAATTATACCCTCAAAATGCTCGATATTGCTAGATTCAACGTTTTCTTTTATTGTAATATCTTCTATAAGCCCGTTATCATTTAACACTAAGACTGTATTAGTTGATAAAAACTCTTTCCCTGAAAAAATCTGGTCGGCAGTTATATAGCGCATTTTTTTATTTTGTTCTAATTCCCCTCCAGAGGAGGGGTGTCTGCCAGCTGGCAGACGGGGTGGTTATTTGTTATTGGTGATACCGTAATTCTTAATAATATAATTCTCTAATTCAGTTATTATTTTTGTCATATTATTTAAAACATCATCAACTATAATTCTATAAATTTTTAAATTTAATGAAATTAAAAAGTTCTCCCGCTCATTGTCATATTCTTCTTTTCCAATATGGCTTGTACCATCTATTTCAATTACTAATCCTAATTTTTTAATGTAGAAATCCACAATATAGTTGCCAATAACTCGCTGTCTGTCAAAATCTATTTTATGAAAACCACCTTTAGTAACTTGTTTCCAAAAAAGTACTTCGGGTAAATTTCTCGCTTGTCTTAATTTTTTTGCTCTTTCCTTTAAATTTGGATTGTATGGTAGCTTAAGAATAGAAAATGGTTTAATAATAGTGCCATTAATTTCTAAAGTACGGTGACTCCTAGTGTCAAAAAAAGACATCCCGTCCTTTGGACACCCCTCCTTAAGAGGGGAATGAGAGGCAGGGACAGTGTTTGTTTCCATATCGATAGAAATGTGGCTTTTAGCTAATAAAGATAATCTTTTTGCTAATAAAAACTTATCTTTACAAACAGAACATGTCAACTAAAAAAGATATACGAGCATTAAGCGAAGCACAGATTGTAGAAATCCTAAAAGAAAAAGGAGAACCTAAATTTCGAGCGAAACAAATTTATGAGTGGCTTTGGAAAAAAACCGCTCACAATTTTGATGACATGTCTAATTTATCAAAACCATTAAGAGATTGGTTAAAGGAAACTTTTACTATTAATGCGGTTGAGATTAGTGATATGCAGATAAGTAGCGATAAAACCATTAAGTGTGCTATGAAATTATCTGATGGTAATGTTGTAGAAGGTGTTTTGATTCCTACTAAAACTCGTATGACGGCTTGTATCTCATCGCAAGTAGGATGTAGTTTAACTTGTAAGTTTTGTGCTACTGGTAAATTAAAACGTTTACGTAATTTAAATGCAGATGAAATTTACGATCAGGTTGCTTTAGTAAAGAATTTAGCAGAGACCAAATACAATCAAACGCTTACCAATATAGTGTATATGGGTATGGGTGAGCCTTTATTAAATTATGCTGAAATGATTCGTTCGGTAGATAGAATTACTTCTCCTGATGGATTAGGAATGAGTCCTTCGCGTATTACAGTTAGTACTGCTGGTATTGCTAAAATGATTATGAAGTTAGGTGACGATAATGTAAAATTTAATTTAGCATTATCCTTACATGCGGCAAATGATGAGAAACGAAATCATATTATGCCAATTAACGAAAGTAATTCGTTAGATAATTTAGAAGAAGCGTTGAATTATTTTTATGAAAAAACAGGTTCGCGTGTAACGTTTGAATATATCGTATTTAAAGATTTTAATGATGGTATTCAGGATGCTCGTGAGTTAGGAGATTTTTGTAAGAAAACGACAGCTAAAGTAAATATCATTGAATACAATCCTATTGATGATGGCGAATTTAAACAAACAACACCAGAGCGTTTAGAAGCATTTGTGCGTCATTTAGAAGGGAGAGGAGTTATTGTGAATGTAAGAAGAAGTAGAGGGAAGGATATTGATGCCGCTTGCGGACAATTAGTGAATAAAAATAAATCAACTGTTCAGGTATTTAAATAGAATTAATGAAACGATTTATACCAACTAAACAATCAATTGTCGAATGGCTTAAAGCTATTGGCATTTCGTTTTTTTGTGTATTAATTATTCGTTCATTTTTCTTCGAAATTTCGCCTGTTAGTTCTCCTTCTATGGAAAAATCTCTGTTGACAGGTGATTATATGTTTATTAATAAATTATCATACGGCCCAAGATTATTAAAAACAGTGTTTAGTATTCCATTTATTAATCAAAGTTATTATTCAGACTTAGTTGCTTTGCCTTATATGCGTTTGTTTGGAACGCCAGATGTAGAAAGAAATGATGTAGTTGTTTTTAACTACCCTTTAGAAGATGAACATCCTGTTGATCATAGAACGTATTTTGTTAAACGCTGTGTGGCTTTGCCAGGAGATAGTTTTAAAATAGTAGATGGCTTAGTTTATGTAAATAATAAACAAATTGATGAAGAAGAAAATTTACAGTTTAATTATCATTTAAAATCCGATAAGGCTCTAGATTCTGTTTTCACTAAGCAATATAACTTAATTGAAGGTGGAAAAATATCTGATAATAATGATTATTCATTTACTTTAACCAAAGCACTTTTTGATACTTTAAAAAGTAAAACTTATATTACTGAGATTGAAAGAAATCACGAGAAGAAAGATATGTGGGATGAATTTGTATTTCCATTCAATGACCATTATAAATGGAATGTAGATAATTACGGCTCACTTAAAATTCCAGCTAAAGGCGATACCGTGAAATTAGATTCTTTAAACCTGTGCATTTTTGAACGCATTATTTCAGCGTATGAAGGCAATGCGTTAGAATTAAAAAGCGATAGTATTTTTATTAATGGTGAGTACAAAACAACTTACGTGATTAAACAGAATTACTATTTTATGATGGGCGATAATCGTCATAACTCTCAAGATAGTCGCCATTGGGGATTTGTACCAGAGGATCACATTATTGGAAAAGCCACACGTATTATGTTTTCTAATGATAAACTATACAACACGGGTATACGTTGGAGTAGAGCGTTTCAATCTATCAAATAAAATGAGTACTGTTTTATTATCAACGGCTTATTTACCTAATATCAAATACTTGTCTCAAGTATTGAATCATGATGTGGTCGTTTTAGAAAAGTGCGAACATTTTGTGAAGCAAACCTATCGCAATCGATGTGAAATATTAACAAGTAATGGAAAACTGAGTTTGAGCATTCCTCTCGTTAAGCAGGCTGATAAAGAATTGATTGCTGATAAAAAAATATCCTATACCGAAGATTGGCAAAAGCAACATTGGCGAGCTATAACTAGCGCGTATAAAAACTCTCCTTATTTTGAATTTTTTGAAGATGAGTTTAAACCTTTTTATGAAAAAAAATATGAGTTATTGTTTGACTTCAATACACAATTGCTTCAAACAATACTTCACATCTTAAGAGTTAAAAAACAAATTGAATTTACATCGCAATTTGATATAAATCCTAGTAATAGCTCGGATTTAAGAATGCTATCTGATTTAAATAGTTCTGATAATATTTTTGTTAAATATTATTATCAAGTGTTTGCCGATAAACAAGGATTTACTCCAAACTTAAGTTGTTTAGATGCGTTATTTAATATAGGATTAGAAACAATTAACATCTCTCAGACTTTAATAATCTGACAAGTTGAACGAAATTCCTGAATATGTAAAATGAAAAATCTCTTTTATTGACAGTGGATTTAAAGAATTTTGATTAGTGTAGCTTTGTACTAATTAAACTAATGAATTCTTTACGAGTTACATCTTTTAAAAATTCGCCACTAAAAGCAGACGTTGTTGTAGCACTGTTTTGTTTTTGTATGCCACGCATTTGCATACATAAATGTGAACATTCAATAACCACAGCAACACCGTGTGGGTTTAATGTATCTTGAATACAATCTCTAATTTCATTAGTTAAACGCTCTTGTACTTGTAATCTGCGAGCAAAGGCATCCACTACTCTTGGTAATTTACTTAAGCCAACAATTTGTCCGTTTGGTATATAAGCAATGTGCGCTTTACCAAAAAATGGTAATAAATGATGTTCGCATAAACTATACACTTCAATATCTTTTACAATTACCATTTGACTGTAATCTTCTTTAAACATCGCTGAACGTAAAATTTCAGCAGGATTTAAATCATAACCTTGAGTTAAAAATTGCATAGCTTTAGCAGCTCTTACAGGTGTTTTTAGTAACCCTTCTCTTGATGGATTTTCTCCAACATCATCTAAAATATTTTTGTACATATCAGAAATAGAATCAACTAATTTATCATTATATTGATCTATCTTTTTATAGCCTGTTATATCGTGTTCAAATTCTTCGTTTAGCATATTTTTAGTTTTTTAGGTTTCGACTTTTGTTGAAGAAATAACCACATAGACATATAGTTTTAAAATCGTATTGTTTTGAGCAGAAAAATTGAGAACATGAACTTGGAAGCGTCGCTTCCAACTATGTAATCTTATCTGACAACTCATGTCATAACATTGGTCTTGTTTTCTAAGTGTCTATGTGGTTTAATATTATTTATATAACAACAAGATTTAATAAAAGTTTATTCTCCAAAATATTCTACGTAATTACTATCGGTTTCGTATAATTTAATACAGTGTAATGCTGCTCCCATTTCTTTTATTTTTGGAGCTAAAATGTTCCATATAAAAATCGCTACATTTTCGGTCGAAGGCATAGTTGGCATTTCTTTAACATCTAAATTTAAATTTTTATGATCTAAGATTTCAGTAACATCTGTTTTGATAACAGTACTTAAATCTTTTAAATTAACAACGAAGCCAGTATTAGGATTAATTTCACCCTTTACGGTAACATATAAATCATAGTTATGTCCATGCCAATTTTTATTAGCACATTTGCCAAAAGTGGCATTGTTTTGTTCTTCACTCCAAGCCGGGTTAAATAATTTGTGCGCGGCGTTAAAATGTTCTTTGCGGGTAATATAAATCATAGTAAATTAACGGTTGTAAAAATACTAATTATAAATGAACATTTTAGTCGTATCAGCTACAGAATTTGAAGTAAAACCATTGCTCGGTTTTCTTGGAATTGCCTTTCCATCAATAGGAATGAATAATGCAAATATTGATTTTGAAGATAAAGACATTCAAGTATTGATAACTGGAGTTGGCATGGTAAATACAGCTTTTATGATGGGCAGATATGCACATACTGATTACGATTTAATTATAAATGTGGGAGTTTGTGGAGCTTTTGATAAACAGTTGGAGCTAGGTGAATTAGTTCACATTACTGAAGATGTATTAAGTGAATTAGGTGCAGAAGATGGAGATGGATTTTTGACATACAATCAAATGAATCTTCCTGGCGAACATATTTATAAGGGAATTTATAAAGATTCTTATTTAATGATTGAGCTTTTGAAAAAAGTAAAAGGAATTACAGTGAATACGGTTCATGGCAATGACGAGAGTATTGAAAAAGTAAAACAACTGTATCATCCTGATGTAGAAAGTATGGAGGGTGCTGCTTTTTTCGCTGGTTGTGTGAGAGCAGGTGGCGATTTTATTCAAATCAGAGCCATTTCAAATTATGTAGAAAAGCGCGATAAAAGTAAATGGCAGATGCCTTTGGCAATTAAAAATTTGAATGATTTTTTGATTAATTTTATCAACTCAAAATAAATAACTTAATGAATTTCTCTCTTGGTTTTTCTCCTTGTCCTAACGACTGTTTTATTTTTGATGCCTTAGTGCATAAAAAAATAGACACCCAAGGTGTTGATTTTACGGTAGTGATGGAAGATGTGGAAGCATTAAACAATAGAGCGTTTAAGCAAGAGTTGAATATTACTAAATTGAGTTATCATGCTTTTATTTATTTAACGCAGGAGTATGCTTTACTAAATAGTGGAAGTGCTTTAGGATTTAATTGTGGGCCACTATTGGTTCAAAGTGCAAAGTCAAAAGTTCAAGACATTAATACTGCAGCTATCGCTATTCCTGGTAAATATACAACGGCTAATTTTTTATTATCGTTGGCATTCCCTAATGCAAAAAATAAAAAAGAAATACTGTTTAGTGATATCGAAGGCGCTGTGTTATCACATCAAGTGGATGCAGGTTTATTAATTCATGAAAATCGTTTTACTTACGAGCAAAAAGGGTTAGAAAAAATAATTGATTTAGGCGAATTTTGGGATAGCTTAATTCATGCGCCTATTCCTCTAGGAGGGATAGTTGTTAAACGTAGTATTGAATCTAAACTTCAAAAAACAATCGATAGCTTAATTAAACAAAGCGTGGAGTTTGCTTTTGCTAATCCTGAAAGTTGTATGGATTTTGTTAAACAACATGCTCAAGAAATGAGTGAAGAGGTAATGAAAAAACACATTGCTTTATATGTTAATGATTTCTCTGTTGATTTGGGTAATGTTGGTAAAAATGCCATTCAATTACTATTTGATAAAGCAATTGAAACTAAATTAATTGAGGTGGTAGCCCCTCAAATTTTTGTGAGCTAATCCCGTCTATCAATGATATCTGCTTTTCATACAAAATTTGATTTAAACTCAAGAAATTCCTTTTATATTTAGTGAAAAATAAATTTATGCAAAAATTAGTTTTATTTGCCTCTTCACTTATAATAGTAAGCAGTGCATTCGCTCAAAAAACTTTAACTCCCGGAATTAATTTAACTTGTATTGATTCATCTGTTAGCCCCAGAAATGATATTTACAAATTTGCTAATGGTAAATGGTTAAACACCCAAAAAATACCATCTAGCGATGGAAGTTGGGGAAGTTTTAATGAGATAAACGAGCGTAATGTTGCCAATTTAAGGGCGTTAATGGCTGAAGTTTCAAAAGATACTAAAGCATTACCTGGAAGTGATAATCAAAAATTACGCGATTTTTATTTAATAGCAATTGATTCAACTAAAGCAGATAAAGATGGTATTAAACCTATCAGTGCTGATTTAGCAGCTATAGATTTAATAAAAACTAAAAATGAATTATTGAAAATGGTTGCTTCTTTAGGTAAAAAAGGTGTAAGCGCTATGGTTGGTTTTTATGTGTATTCTGATTTTAAAAACAGTAATGCTAATTCTTGTTATTTAGCTCAGTCTGGTATAGGTTTACCTGATAAAGATTTTTATTTTGAACCTCAATATGAGTCTGTAAAAAAAGAGTATATGGATCATATTGGTCGTATGTTTGAGTGTTTAGGGAATTATCCTGAATCAGCAAAAATAAACGCTTCAATTGTTATGAAAATTGAAACGGAATTGGCTAAAGATTGTCAAAATGCAGTAGAACAAAGAGACCCTCAAAAACAATATAATCCTTTTACAAAAGCAGAGTTAATGAAATTAACTCCTAATATTAATTGGGATATTTATTTTACTTCAATTGGGATAAAAACACCAGAAAATTTAGTTTTGAATCAACCAAAATTTTATGAAGGGTTAAACACAATTATTAATTCTATTTCTATTGCAGATTGGAAAATATATTTAAAATGGAAATTATTAGATGCAGCAGCGCCTTATTTATCAAGTAAATTTGTAAACGAAAGTTTTAAATTTAACGGTACTGTATTAGCTGGTAAAAAAGAAATGAAACCTCGTTATAAAAGAGCTCAAGCTGCTACAGATGAGGCTTTAGGCGAAGTTTTAGGAAAAGTTTATGTTCACAAATATTTTGACTCTAATTCTAAAAAGAAAGTAAATGAGATGGTAGATAATTTAATTGCATCGTATAGAGTTCGTATTAATTCACGTGACTGGATGAGTACTGGAACAAAAGCTCAAGCGCAATTAAAATTAGATAAAATTATTAAAAAATTAGGTTTCCCTGATACTTGGATTGATTACAAATTTTTAACTATTGGTAAAGAATCCTATTGGAAAAATGTGACGGCAGGTCGTCAATTTCAATACGGACGTATGTTAGCTAAAATCGGTAAACCTGTTGATAGAATGGAATGGGGCATGACTCCTCCCACCGTTAATGCTTACTACAATCCAACATCAAATGAAATTGCTTTTCCTGCTGGAATTATGCAAGTGCCACTTTTTGATATTAATGCAGATGATGCTTTTAATTATGGTGTAATGGGGTCAATTATTGGTCATGAATTAACTCATGGCTTTGATGATCAAGGTTCGCAATTTGATGCCGATGGAAATTTAAAAATGTGGTGGACAGAATCTGATTATAAAAACTTTACGGATAAAACTAAGTTAATTATTGAACAGTTTGATAGTTATGTAGCTATTGATACATTGCATGTAAAAGGAGAGTTAACACAAGGCGAAAATATCGCTGATTTAGGTGGATTAACAATGGCATACTACGCGTATCAAAAATCTTTGAACGGCAAGAAATCTCCGGTAATGGCTGGATTTACTGGAGAGCAACGTTTCTTTTTAGCATGGGCACAAGGATGGAAAACCTTAATGCGTGACGCTGCATTAAAACAACAAATTGCTACCAATCCCCACTCACCAGGGAATTTCAGAGTAATTGGACCTTTAAGTAATATGCAAGAGTTTTACGATGCTTTTGGAGTTAAAGAAGGGGATGGAATGTATCGCCCAGCTGCTAAAAGAGTTAATATTTGGTAAGGTTGAAAGGTTATTTTTAAATAAAAAAAGGAGGCTGTCTAAAAAGACGGCCTCTTTTTTTTATGCAGCAAATTTTAAAACAGGCCTAAAATGATTTGTTATTTCATTTTTCAACTTAATAAAGTTTAAGCGCTCAAAAAAATGAGTTATAAATGAGCGTATACGATTTTG
>JBEIPP010000037.1:0-23308 GCA_040376995.1 Flavobacteriales bacterium | reverse complement strand
TTTTATGGTGTATAATTTATTTTTACAATTTTATGATACTACTAAAAACAAAGCATCAACTTTATCACCATACATCGTTCAAGATTTATTGAAAAAGCAATTAGGTTTTCAGGGCTTAATTTTTACTGATGCTTTAAACATGAAAGGGGTTGCTAGTTTTTATGAGCCAGGAATGGTTGATGTAAAAGCCTTGTTAGCAGGTAATGATGTGTTATTATTTGCCGAAAATGTTCCTAAAGCGATTGAGCAAATTAAATTAGCAGTTAGTAAAGGTCAAATTACACAAGATGAAATTGATGCGCGTTGCAAAAAAATATTGAAGGCTAAATTTTGGTGTGGATTAAACAATAAACAATATGTAAGCCCGGAAAATTTATACGAAGATTTAAACACGAAAGAATCTTTTGTTATGAATACCAAATTAGCAGAAGCATCTGTTACTCTTTTGAAAAATGATAATGCTTTATTGCCATTACAACGTTTAGATACCATGAGAATTGTTGAAGTATCTATTGGTGATGCTAAAGAAAATGTGTTTTCAACAACAATAAATAAGTATTCAAAAATTGCACATTTAGGAATAGATCATGATGCTAGTAAAAAAGAAAGAGATACGTTGATTTCCAAATTAAAAAATTACAATTGGGTGATTTTACAGGTAAATAAAACATCCTACAAACCCGAAAAAGATTTTGGTTGTAGCTCAGGAAGTATGGATTTAATTTCAAATATTTGTTCTCAAAAAAACACCATTGCTTGTTTATATTCTAATCCATATTTAATAAATAAGTTAGAAAATTTGAATCAAGCTAAATCTATTTTAAATGTATACGAGTTCAATCAATTTAGTCAAAAGGCAGCAGCTGATGCCATCATGGGAGCTATTGAAGTAAATGGAACATTACCCGTGTCAACTAAATTATTTTTAGCAGGAACAGGACTAGAAATAAAAAAAAAAATTAGAGTGCAATATGTTATTCCCGAACAAATAGGAATTAATAGTGCTAAATTACTTCAAATCGACTCTATAGCGCAAGTTGGCATTAAAGAAAATGCCTTCCCTGGATGTCAAATTGTGGCAATAAAAAATGGAAAAGTGTTCTATCAAAAAAACTTTGGTAAACAAACATACGATGCAACTGCTGATAAAGTAAATGATTATACCATTTATGATTTAGCATCCTTAACTAAAATTTTATCGTCTTCATTAGCATTAATGAAATTGAGTGAGCAAAAACAATTTGATTACGAGCAACATTTAGATTATTATTTTCCTGAATTAGCTGGCACAAACAAATCTGCAATTCATTACAAAGACATGTTAACTCATCAATCAGGCTTGCCAGCTTGGTTACCTTTTTGGCAAAAGACAGTAGATAAAAAAAATGTATACAAATCTGGTTATTATAGTGATACTTATTCCGAACAATTCCCAGTTCAAGTAGCAAAGGGATTGTTCGTAGTAAAAGATTTTAATGATTCTATTTATCATCAAATTATGAGTTGTAAAATGGAAGAAACTTGTAAATATGTATATAGTGATATTGGGTATTATTTCTCAAAGATTTTAATCGAAAAATTAACGAAGACCTCTTTAAATAATTTTGTGCAGTCACAATTTTATAAGCCATTAAACTTAGGGTTAACGTATTTGCCACTTGGTAAATATCCAGCTGAGCAAATTGCACCTACCGAAAACGATTTAAAATTCAGAAAACAATTAGTACGAGGTTATGTTCATGATCAAGGTGCTGCTTTGATGGGCGGTGTTGCTGGTCATGCTGGTTTGTTTGGCAATGCTAATGATGTGGCTATTATTATGCAAATGCTTTTAAATAAAGGTAATTATTCAGGGCAACAAGTATTAGATAGTTCTGTTATTAGACAATATACAAGTTCTCATTTTTCTGATAACCGAAGAGGTTTGTGTTTTGATAAGCCGGAGCCTGATGCTAAAAAAGATAGTCCTGTTACTAAAGAGTGTAGTTTAAAAAGTTTTGGTCACAGCGGTTTCACTGGCACTTTTGCTTGGGCTGATCCTGAAAATGATTTGATATTTGTGTTTTTATCAAATAGAGTACATCCAAGTGCTGATGAAAACAAATTAGCTAAATTGGGAGTTAGAGGTAAAATTCACAGAATACTTTATGATGCTGTTAAACCAAATGCTTTGTTTTTAAATTAGGTTTTTAATTCTTACTTTTATTTTTATTATACCAATTGAAATGAGCGATACTTTAAACAATCAAAAAGAACATATTTTAAAATTATTAAAAGAGAAATCAGTAATGAAGCAAGATGTGTTTAGAAACACATTAGCGGCATTTGATTTAGTAAAGGTATGTGTAGATGAAATAGCAAGCGATTTAAATAAAGAAACTCAAGCTATAGATAAACGAATTGTTGTTTCGGCATTGGAAACCAATAATTATGCTACCCAATTAAAGGTTGCGGGTGATATGCTGGAGTTTTTTATGCACACAAACGTTTTTGAATTTGAAAAATCTCATTCCATGTTTAGAACAGGTTATGTGAAACTAAATGAATATAATTCGTATTGTGGTATTATTAATGTATACAACTTTTTAGCTGATTCATTTAAATTTAATCGCCTAAATGATTTAGGATATATTGTTTGTAGGATTTTTATTAATAGAGAAATGAAATTCTTTATTGAAGCTAAAGGTCCAATTGGAGTGAAGTACTCTTCTTTTTCTCCAGAGCCTTTAAATAAAGAACAGCTTCACGAAATTATCAATGATTTAATTATTTACGCCATTACTTTTGATTTATTTACACCTCCTATTGAACAAGTGAAAGAGGTGTCTGTTTTTGAAATTCAGGAGAAAGTAAGCAGTATCAATTTAAGAACTGGTAAACGTTTAGGCTATGGTGCTAGTGCCGCATATGATGAAGATAATAATATGTATATCTAGTAAATGCTAAATAAAAATAAGCTATATGCTATTTCTTTTGTAGAAGGTGCTTCGGTAATGGCGGCAGAAATTTGTGGCGCTAAATTATTGGCACCTTTTTTTGGCAGTAGCTTATACGTTTGGAGTTCTGTCATGGCTATCACTTTGGGAGGTTTAGCAAGTGGCTATTTTATTGGAGGTAAATTAAGTTTGAGAGCTAATAAAGAAAAAATGTTGCTTTTTGTTTTGATAGCAGCCGTTTGTAGTTTATGCATAATGCCATTTTTAACTTCTTTGTTTTTAATATTAGCGTCAGGTTTATCCTTAATTCCAGCAGTTATTATTAGTGTTTTCTTTTTATTGTTTCCAACCATGATGTGTATGGGTGCTACATCGCCTTTAATTATTTCTATATTAACAAATGATGTCAATAATAGCGGAGAAAACAGTGGTAGAGTTTATGCTATATCAACAGTAGGAGGGATTTTAGCAACGTTTTTATGTGGTTTTTATCTCATACCAAATATTGGAGTTCAATTAAGTTTAATTGGATTTGCTATCGCTTTATCACTCGTTTGTTTATTTTTGATTCTTAAAAAAAAAAGTGAGTTAAGTGGATTCGTTCTTTTATTTATTATTTCATTAGCTCTATTTGGTTTTTCTACATCTAAAAAAAATAGATTTACTGTATATAAATCAGAAGGGATTTTAGGGAAATTGGAAATTAGAGATGAGCCAGCTTATAATAATTCCTCTATTATCGTTAGAGAATTATTAATTAATAATACCATTCAAACAGAAATGAACTTGGAAACTAAAGAATCTGTTTCTGAATATGTTCATTTAGTAGAAAAAAATGTGTTATATTTTCCTAAAGGGAAAGCCTTAATCCTTGGCCTTGGAGGTGGAGTAGTGGCTAATATGTTACAGAAACATTTGTATGATGTAACGGCGGTTGAATTTGATGAACGAATCATCGACATGTCGAAGCGCTTTTTCTATTTAAGTAATAAGGTTAAAACAGTATGCGCCGATGCGCGTTATTATATTAATAATTCTAAAGAAAAATATAATTTAATATTGTTTGATGTGTTTAAAGCTGAGGAACAACCCTCGCATGTAATTACCAAAGAAAGTTTAGTGAAGTTAAAAAACATACTAGATACCAATGGTATTATATTAATTAATACTCATGGTTATTTAAAAGATAAAAAAGGTTTAGGAACTCAGTGTTTGTTAGCTACGTTAAAAAATGCAGGATTTGATTTAAAAATATGCACATTTAGCGAAGACGAAGATTACCGTAATCTGTTAGTTGTAGCATCATTAAAACCTTTGGAAACGACATTAAATAATGAATTGTATCCAATTATGTATACAGATTTAGAAACTATAAATACCGATAATAAACCAATATTAGAATCCTTAAACGCATCCGCTAACCAATCTTGGCGAAGTAATTATTTAAGGAATTATATTATTTGGAATTATTGATTAAACACTTTATTTAAGCGTTTTAATAATAGCATCATTACTGTAAACGCAACCATTAGTAAAGCAAAGTTTAATAAAAAGAAATTTGCTTTGTCGTCAAATTTATCCCAGTTTTTAGCCAACACTCCGCTTAGTTTATTGCCAATAGAAGTGGCTAAATTCCAACCACCCATCATTAAGGCAGTATAACGAACAGGTGATAATTTTGATACCATTGATAATCCCATTGGACTCAAACATAACTCTCCAATAGTGATTACTCCATAACAACCTATCAACCACCAAGCGCTTGCTTTTGCGTTTCCATTATTTGTGTAATAAACAGCTGCTACCATTACTAAGGTTGATAAGGCACTAATTAATAAACCATAAGAAATTTTAGTTGCTGTTGTTGGTTCTTTTTTTCGTTTTCTTAAGAATCCAAAAAACATCACAACAAGGGGCGTTAAGAAAATAACAAAGAATGGATTAATAGATTGAAATAATTCGGTTGGTATTAAATTCAATTCTTTTCCTGGTTCAGGGTATTTTTCAGGTGCTAGGTTTTTAAAATACGGAGGATAGTCCACACATTTTACAGGATTACCATTCGTGTCTTTTATTTTTCTAAAATGTTCATCTAATTGAAAAACCGAATCATTTTTTGCCACAACAGAATTGTCACATTGGTATAAGTATTTAGTAGTTGCTACCCATTCGGTTGGCATTTCTCTATCTGTATAAGAATTAGCATAAGTAGTTAAGGCTGTTCCATTTAATTTAAAAATAGCCCAAAAAATAATCACGATTCCAAAAATAGTGTACATGGTTCCCACTGATTTTTTTTCTTCTTCATTGCAACTTTTGTAAATCGTAGAATAAAAATAAATAACAGGAATACAAGCAAATAAAAATCCATCCGTACTATCACTTCCAAAAATAGTATCAGGTATAAACCATCCTAATGCTCCAAATCCTACAGCAACACCCAACACTTTTAAGAAACGCATAATCACAGGCTTATCTTCTGGTTTAGGTTCTTTTCTTACATCTACATGTTTGTAGTGAGGCATACCAATCCAAAATGTAATCACACCAATAAACATACCGATACCAGCCGCTATAAATGCCCAGTCCCAACCATATTTAATACGCATAAATGCGGCGATAAAATTGCAAAAGAATGCACCGATATTAATACTCATGTAAAATAAATTGTAGCCAGTGTCCTTATTGTCTTTGTATTTTGGATCATTATATAAATTACCAAGAAGTGTAGAAATATTTGGTTTAAAAAAACCATTTCCAATAATCATAATACCTAGTGATGTAAAAAATGCCCATTCTTCTCGGATGGATAACAAACAATAGCCTATACCCATTAAGATACCTCCCATGGTTATTGAAAAGCGGTAGCCTAATTTCATATCGGCTAGTAAACCACCAATAAATGGCGTTAAATACACACAGGCAATAAAAGTTCCAAATACATCAGCCGCTTTTGCATTTTCCCATCCAAAACCTCCATCTTTCATGTCGGTAGTCATGTATAAAAAGAAAATACCAATCATTAGGTAGTAACCAAATCTTTCCCAAAATTCGGTAAATGCTAAAAATAATAGTCCTTTAGGATGCTTTGAAGTTGATGACATAAAAAATGTTTTTATAAATATAGTAGAAAAGGTTTTACTTGACAATAAAATTATTCTTCAACAATGGTTTTTGAGTTTTAGTGTTGATAAACTCAATTGATATTGTTTTTGATGGATTGCAATGTCCTTCTAGTAAGGTATTAAATATACTATCTGGTTTCGAGTGCGAATATTTCATGCCTGCAATTGGTTTTAACTGATAAATAGAATCATTACTTGTTTTTATAAATTGCCCATTACTCAAAAAAATCTGGATGTTCGTTTTTAAGCTATCTGGTAATTTTATTAAAAACAAATCACTTTTAGTTTTAACAATTGTATCTGATTTTTGCCCTAACTGAAAAAAGAGAAAACGATTGTCTTCTCTTTTTACTTTTATGGAATATTGCGCAAAAGAAGAGTAGGATAGAAGAAAAAGTGATATTAAACAAAGGATTTTCATTTGATATTTGTTCTCGACTTCGCTCGAAGTACCTCAGCCGAATTTGGGGCTATTTTACAATTTTTATAGAGTACAATATTACTCAAATCCTTTTAAAAATTAGAGGATTTAACTAAAAATTCATTTATTTCCATACTTCGACATTCATCAGTTTTGCAATCATATTTAATACCTTGCTCGAAGAAGGTATTTTGCAGTTGGAATTCCTAATAAAAAGTGGACAATTTTCAGTTAACATTTAAGCTGCATTTTTTTTGTTTAATAAAATAACCAGTTTTTATTGTTTAATCTTAGTAAGGAACAATTATTTCATTACTGAGTAAACTCTCAATTCCTGATTCTAATGTTACCTTTAATTGATACCGATAAATATTATTGATGTTAATTTCTTTATCAAATACCTCGAACTGATTCTTTTCTAATGTTTTAAATATTCTATATTCCGAATTGTTTTTTGATTTATAAATTGTGAAATACAAAATAGGTTCTTTAATTTCATATTTCCATTGAAGAACTATTTTCTTATTTTCAATATCTAGTTTTGCTTTAAAATTAGTTGGTTTTTTTCTATAACTCGGTTCTATTTTAGTATACAATGCCTTACTTTCATTTTTATTTCCAACATCATCCGTTACTTTGAGTTTATAAAAGTATCCATTACCTAACTCCACATTATAATCATTGTATTTAATAAGACTATCCTTTGCATACCATTCTTTAATAATTACACTATCTTTTTTATCATTATATCGTATTAGTTTATAATTACTCGCGTCAAAACTTGAACTTGGAATCCAATTAATGATAATACTTGAATCAGTAAATTCAAATTTTTTAATGATTGGAGCTACTGGTGGTATATGATCAGGACGTTTTAATTTGATTGGCAGACATTGATTTGAATTGTTGTAATTTTTATCGACAGCGGCAACGGTGTAAAAAATATCTTTTGTTAATGTATTAATATTTATTCTCTCAGAGTAATTTGTCTCACTTAAAAGTTCTTTAGTTACTTCAACAAATTCTTCGTGCATTGCATTTGATCGAAACACTCTATATCCTCTTAAATCTTTTTCTGTATTGGCTAACCAATTCAATGTTACTCTCCCACTGTCATTCATGAGTCCTTTTAATTCAATCGGAATAGAAGGCGGTACATCATCAATAATTTGAGCTAAAGCGGGATTAGAAGTTGTAGAGTCGTTTTCATCATTTACAGCTATAACCTTATAATAATTAATATAGTTTGGTAAGCTATCGATAAAATAATTTTTATCAGGATTAATGAAACCTTTAGAAATGGATTGATATTTTCCATCAGTTTTATTACTTCTTAAAATCAAATACCCTTTTAAAGTCTTTGTGTCAACTTTTTTATTCATTTGCCATTTAATCTTTATAAACTTATTATTGATAGCAAATGCAGAATCAATTTGTGCTGCTGATTTAAAATCATCTTTCCCTCTCACCTTAACAATATTAGATGGCAAACCTTCTTCTCCAAACAACGAAATTCCTTTAATTCTGTAATAGTAATTTTTCTTGTTTTTAGGTAAACTATCCAAATAGTTTGTTTCTGTTTTGTTTTTTTCAAATTGAGTAGTTACAACAACATAAGGACTTTTGTTTATTCGAACAAAATTTACACTATCCTCACTTCTTTCAATATTATATCCACTATAATCTGATTGTAAATTTTTAAAATTCCATGTAATCACACTATGTTTATTATTTCCTTTACCTTTTAAAATAACAGGTGTTTTAAAAACTGTTTTCTTATTTGTATTTGCAACACAAACAACAGAGTATTTCCCCAAACTATTAGGGCATAATACAGTTATTTTATAGGCATAAATTGCGTTTTTTTGAAACGTTGTATCTTTAAAATACAAGCCCGCCGCTTTTGAAAAATCAGCATTTAAATCACAAGACACTAAAACCATTCCCAACATTTGTTCTTTTCCTTGATCTGCTTCAGCTTTGTTGGCAGTTACATTTGGCTTCCCGTATAAAGATTTATATATTAAAATACCTGTTTTATTTTTTCTAATTAAATTAGCCCAAGTTGTATCGTTTGATGAAAGTGGGCGTATTGCTTCATAATTTAATCGCTCTGCAATTGTAAATTTACCTGTATCAGGTATAAATTCTTCTGATAAATTTAAACGCTCAATTTTATACCCATATTTACTTCCAAGATCCCAAACTTTAAAATCCTTAGGAGCCCATCTTAGTATAATTTTTTTATCTGAAATATATGCTTTAGAATAGATAGATTGAGCATTACTGTTGCAACAATAAACAAAAACTAAAAAGAAAATTAGAAGATTACGAAAAATCATTTTATTAAATATTTTAAATGGAACACTCATCTCCATAATGGTATTGGTAATCAAATGAATCACTGATAGCTCCGCCAAAGAAGCTAAAACTACAATGAATTCTTGCATCAAACACAATAGGTTTAGGCCCTTTTGCCTGCAACAATGCCGCAGCTGCTACATTCATAATTTCATAATCAAAACCTTCGTCTATCAAACAAGGTATATTTACATTAACACCTAATATTCTTTTCTTTGTTGGACAGTTTGACGGGAATTTATAACTCCCTTTAATGCCAATTTTCCCACTCAAATAAGCGTAAGCCTGCCCTTGTGCATACCAACCATTGATACCTATAACATCACCGGAACCTGAACATCTCGCATTACTTCCGAAATCAGTAAACATAAAATCAAAACCAATACCTGCATTAATAGAACCGTAAGCTTCTACAATATAAAGATTGATACTTTTAGATGCACTAGCGGAAATACTCATGCCAGTTGCAAAACCTTTGGCTGTAGTGATTTTAGAGGCGTCTCTTTTACCAGATAAATTATGTTCATTAAAAATTTGCAAGCATTGCGCAGGCACTGGTGCCATTGGTTTTATTTCTGTACCAACCATAAAGTATAAACTTGCAGTAATTGCGTTAAAAACTTTTACTGATTGAGGCAAATTAGATGTACCTACCCATACATACCATTTCCCCGGTTCGGCATGAATAACTATATCTCCTGCTCGTCCATTTTCATATGAACCTTTTACTATGTTCAAATTCAAATAGGATTGCATTAGGCAATGGAATGTTTTATCAGCTTGCGTGTATTGCATTTCCATATGACTATATAATGGTAATTGAGATGGCGAAGCAATAGCATCTCTTTCAGGTATAGATTTGAAAAAATAGGTATCTCCTGTAAACTTAATCATTCCTAAACCTCCGGAGCTTGTAAAATTAATTTCAAAAACAGCATCCACATTAAACGGTTTATCTGAAGTTGACAAAGCTAAAGTTGCACCAGCTTTAAAACCTATACTAATATTGTTATCAGGAACATAATTGTAAGCGTTATTATAACTACCAGTTGGCCTTAAACCCGATGTTAAGGTGGCATTTGATATGCCGGGCTTAGGTGCCATGTGATAATAAAGTCCTCCAAGCATCCTATGAATAGTAATATATCCACAAGTAATTTGTATTGGTAATTTTGCATCTACATAAAAATATCTATATGTATCCTTACTTCCAAAACATGAGTTAATTTCAATTGGACCCGGTAATATATCTTTTAAGGTTATACTGATTTTTCCGAAAAAAGCTTTACCATATACTGGGTCATTATCTTTAAATGAAATTGCTCCATCAAAATCAACTGGCCCTGTGTGTACACCTAAATAAATATCATTTACTTTTACTCGATCAAACACCCATTTACTTTTCATGGCAGGTGTTCCATCACTACTTACAGCACCAACATCAGGCACATCATTTATTTTAGCTAAAATAAATATTCGAGCCTCAGCTGCAAAACCATTTCCATCTGATGATTGTTTTAAATTGAGTTTCAAATTAAACGCAATTTCAGGATTACTATTTATGATTTTTAATGTGATACTATCTATACTAATTGGGTAATTTGCTCCTTTTGAAGTGTTATTCCCACTACCGCCATTAAAAGTTAAACTAAATATCCCTCCTCTAAAATAAGGCTTTTGAGAGTGTAAACTAAATTGCTCAAAGTCTAGTTTACAAGTTTTTAAATTGCCATTACTTACTTCGATTTTTCCATTTAAAATAGCATTTGGAACAAAGCGTTGGTTAATTCTTGCAATATGAATAACAGATGTAGGATATAAATCAACCTTTGCAGCAAAAACATTAAATTCAAGATTATTACGTGGTCTTACAGCAAAATCAAAATCAATATCATCAGCTACAGGATTGTATGTTACTAATGCGTTATATCCTAAAGTATCATTATCAGCAGTTGGTAAAACAATAGTACCTCCTAATTCTCCACCATTTAAGTTATTTGTTACGATATGAATTCCAATTTTATCAATAGAGAAGGGCCATCCATTAGCACTTCCATCTTGATTATTTAATAAATTAGTTACAACAAAAGCACCTGAAACGCCCGCTTTATCTATCACAAAATTATTAGCAGAAATCGTAATCCGTTGGCCACCTTTTTTCGACATTTCTTTTGGTAATCTTACTGTAAATTGTTTTAAGTAAAAACCTGTCCACATATTTGGATTTGCAATGTAGGTTGGTGGATATCCCAATGGGAAAGTCATACTTGGTGCATTTGCTAGTTGACTCATATCAAAAACAGCATCGCTTACTTGAAACCCAAAACCCTTTAACCCTTTAATTTGAAAAGGTGAAATGTTTGCAACTATAACCACATTTTGAATATCATTGGCATGAACTTCAAAAGTAGCGGTTACAGCGCTGTCATTGGGAACAACTTCTTTATCGGGTTCTATTATACTTTTAGAAAAAATAAAATTACCCTTTAAGTTAATGGATTGAAAACCGTTACAATTCCATTCAACATAATTAGTTCCATCCCCTTTTAATACAAGCATTACTTTTTCGGAAATCTTAATGTAATGATCACTCACTAACATTAACCTTTCAGGAGTGTTTGAAGAACCAAGACCTAATGGATTAAAAGCTATATTTTTTGCTGCAAAACACATTTTTTTTGTAGTTCCCGGAAAATCAACAGCCATAAAGGCACTAAATCTAGCCCCATTAGGAGCAAATTTTGCACTGTCAATTGCAATAATATATCTGCTTGTTCCTATTTCTTTTATTATGCCAATTGGCAATGTAGCTGTACTGTCGGGAGAAAATAAATTTGTAAAATTATTACCTTCCTCTACTTGGTTTGTTTTACTTAAAACTTCATCTCTTAATGGATTACTTGTTGTATCAGTTTGCGCAAAATAATTCGATGTGATACTAAATATCAGTATCACAAAAAGAGCTGTTTTTTGTTTTAAATAAATCATACTTTTTTAATTAAGGAATATATAAGACATCTCCGCCTGTAATAGTATATGAAGTTCCCGAAACAACATCAGTTACAAAACTAAATGTTGCTTGGTATTTTTTAAGACTGTTATTTAACGTATCATTAGCTGTAATAGTTAAAGTACCTGAATTTGAAGTATACGTTTTACTGTTTGTTTGAAAAGTTACGTAATGAGAAGTACTGCCATCCAATGGATACGTACCTGTTTGAATTTTTCCGTTTAAAGTCAGTATCTGGCTTGAACCCATTGGGCCATAACAAGCAACGCTATAATTTGGTCTGTTGCTGCTAAATACATTATAAGGTATATCGCCTAAATAAGAAGAAGCTGAAAAATTGGCACCATTATATGAGAACGTGCAATGTTTTGTAACTGTCGTTCCTCCAGTAGTCGTTGTAGTTGGTGTTCCCGTTGCTGGTGTTTCATCTTTTTTCTTACAACTTACCAATATTGAAATTGCGAGTAATGTGATTAGTGTTTTTTGCATAGTGTTTATTTTTTTAAATACAATTATTGTTATGTTTTTTATTTATTATTTTCTATTTTTACTTTAAAAGGATCTTAGTTTTTCTGTCTACTTTTTGTTGGTAATTCCAAAAAGAATCTTAGTTATTCTATCCACTTTTTGTTAGTACTTCCAAGCTTCACTCAACTACCATTTAGATGAAAATATTAGTTGGTGTCGAATCGCGTTCATTCCATATTTTAAGGGCAATAAATCAATCAAAGAGAAGCCCTCATCTTTCGGGATATTATCTCTATTTGGTTTAAATACATTTTTTATGTTTAACCAGGTATCAAGATTTGGATTGAAAACATCTATTTCATATTTAATTCTTTGAAAATACCCTAACCCATAAATATGTGCTAAATATCGTAGTATATCATCCTCAAACATTTCATTATAATTTGATTTTTTTAAATGTTCATAGAGAACATTTACCTTTTCATAATCAAACCATCGTAAATTCATTTTCTTTAAATACTCATCATATTCTCTTTCATTATTAATATTCATCCCAACTTTTACCCACTCTTCTATATATTGATACCAACCTTCAGGGGCTTCTTTACAATATTCCTCAGCATATTGTTTTAGTGGTATCAAAACAGACTCTCTATTTTTATAAACTCTAAGCATATTCTACCATGAAATTGGATTAATACCTCCTTTATTAGCTAAATTACTTGGTTTCATTCAGTTTTATTAATGCAACATAAAGCTCCTCTATTTTTTCATAGCTTTCCTTAAACATACCACCATTTCCTTGTGCAGGTTTCTGAAATTGTATAAAATTATTAAATACATTTTGTACTTCTTCATTACCAGGAAAATCACCACGATAATTTGAACCAGCAAAATCTATTTTATCACATATTTCATTTGTAAAATCAATAATGATTTGATTCACATTATGATTAAGAGCTAATAAATATGGGATTGTGTATTGTATTTTTTCATAAATGTAAATTGCAGTTTCTTGCTTTTTTATAAAATGAGGTAACGCATCTGTTTTTCGCATAGAAGCTAAACTTGATATACGATGCGCTTGTTTTTGAATAGGTGATTTAATTTGCCAGTCAATGCTATATTTCAATTCATTTATTAATTCAATTCTAATTTGCAATTTAGCTTTTTCCTCTTCTGGAAAATTAACATCATTCAAATGCGTATTGATATTTGAAATTAGTAGTTCAAAATATTTTTCTAAAAATATATTCTTCATAGTTAGGGTGTTAATTCTAAGACAATTTTAGTAAAAGGGGTTGGGTTATCCATTGATAAATCATAAATCATATGATTAGGTGTAATGTTTTTTATTTTAAATTTCAAATTAGATTTCAATAACACTTCCATTTCATTGGGAATACATGCTATTGAACAAATGTTACAACCTTTTGCACCAATTATTTCATATATAACATCGCCATTATACTTTTGACTAAATTCAAACGCAGCCAATTGTTTATTTGTTGAACTTGATTTAAAATCTTTAAATTGAATTTCTTGGTCAACTATCCAAGTTTTCGCTGTAGTTGCTTCTTGGCCATAAACTCCCCTAAAAACATTGCCATTATGCTCGGGTAATTTATTTAAGCCATTATTCATTAAATCATTTAAACCTTTGTTAAACTCATTTAAATTCCCTGCTCTTAATTCATCGTTTAAAGTTTTATAAATTTTAGCCCCATTTTTCATTTGGTCGCTAGTGTAAACTTTAATTGCAGTAAGTTCATCAATTGATAAATTTGGGAATTGAGTTGGTAAATTAGAATTTACTACTTCATTTTTCTTTGAAATAACAATTGGATCTTCTAGAAATGTTTTCCATAATAAATTATCAGATTTTTTTCTAACCGAACCAACAACATCATCTGTATTTTTACTTAATGCATCATCTGCGTTTTTAATAAAACCCATTGGTGTAAGCATACTAAACACCATTACGCCGTCTTTACCTCCCTGATGCCATGCTGGGTCACCACCTTGAGCATAGGTATCTGTCCAGTTATTTAAGGTGCTGCTAGCTGCTGTTTTTACTTTATCTAAAGTTAATCCCTTAAATCCTTCCCAAATTTTATCCCGAGTTTGCTTGTTAGTCGCAATATCTGCTGTCAAAAACACCAATTGGGGTATTTCTTTTATCTCTTCAATTACTCCATTGCCAACACCACTTAGTAACGGCGGAGTGTTTACCCAATTGTTTGCATAACCGGCATCTGTGCTGTTCCAATAATGTGGTTTTATTTCGGCTTGTTCAATTAACTCTTTTCCTGCTTTAATGCTATTGCATACTAAATCCCAAATATTACTTTGTTTTATACTTATTTTTTTACCATCCTCAAATACTTGACTTTCTTGTTCACTATGCTGCAATCCAAGATTTTGTTTGTCTTTTAAATATCTATTAAGAACTTTTTCTAAAGCAAGTTCAGAATTGTCTTTGGCTGTAATTCCACCATATTTAGCATTTACGTTATTGCCATAGTTTACACTTAAACTATAACCCGAAGCTGTTTTTTCAAATATTAAAGCTTCTTTATCGTCTAACTTACCCTGTTTAAGTAGATTTTTTAAATTGTCAAATTGTGTTTGAGCATATTTACGGATGTATTTTTTTCCATCAGGTAATAGTGTAATTAAATTCCCTTGATCATAAACATAGGTTTCTATAGTTACATTAAAGTTTTTATACTTATTCAATAGTTGAATTTGATCAACCGAAAGCTGGGCATTACAATTACAAGAAATTGAAACATTAGCACTATTTGAACTTAAAAGTTGATTAAAAAAAGTACCTGCATTTAAATCTTGTACGTTTACATTTGAACCAATTGGAATTTGAGCATTGGCAACCTGATATAATTTAATAATGTTTCCAGATTTATACGGGAAATAAGCCGATGTTGCAGATGATACATAAGTTAATGGTAATAACTCCCCATCCTCAGTTTTAAAGCCATAAAAATCATTAGCATTCTGCACGCCATTTAGAATTGGTATATCTGCAAAATAATTTTTAGCACCTACATTCAATCCATATACAAAACCTTCTACCATATATGATGATAGAATATAATTTAACTTCGATAGAGCCGGTGCTTTAAATAAATGACCATTAGGAGCATATAAATATTTATCTGACACATCAAAAAAACAGCTTGGATTCAATGCTGCTCCATCTTCCTCGCTATCGTTCCAATTAGTTGTTGCAGATGGATTTTGCATCTCATCCCATTGCAACTTTGTTAACTGTGTTCCTGCACCATAATCCAATAAATTATTTGAGCTGCTTTGTTCTAGTTTAGGGAAAGTATGCTCTAATCCAAAAGCACCATGCGCTAATTCGTGAGCAATTTCCTTGATTGTAGCATTAGCGGTTACAAAACCTAAAGCTCGCCCACGTACCATATAACCCTTTAATTGTGCTATGCTAAAATTTGGTACTACAAAAATGTAATACGCATCTTTATCATAATTACTATTTGCTTGCTTGTAAGCATCACGCAAGGCGCGCATCTCAGCACTATATTTTGCTAATAAAGTTGCATCAGCTTCTTGAAGCCCATCGGCACCTAAATCAAAAGTAAATGAGCTTGCTGTAGTTAAAGTCCAAGCAACATTAGCTTGTTTAAAAACACCATTTAATAAACTTGCTGTAATAGTATTACTTGCTCCATTAACCGGAACAATCACTACTTTTTTTGTAATAGGTTTTAAGCTAACTATATTTAGTTTACCAACTTTTTTGTTGTTATAGTATGCGTAAACACAATTAGCTGCTGCTGGTATATTACTTACTACATATTGATTAGTACCTTGGTTTGTAGCATTAAGTACAGTGCCGTTTTGAGTTTTAAAACTTAATTTACTGGCATTAAAATTATTAATTTGTATGTTGGCAAATACTTCATCGGTTTGTCCCTCACCAATACTTTTGTAAGGAATAAAGTATTTCTTGTTGCTTGGCGTAGTGTACACCTCATAATTTGGGATATATGCAGTATATTCTTTTTTGTCAAAACCAAAAGCTTGGTTCGTACTTGCCTCAAAAGTTACAGTTAAGCTATCACAAATTTGTAAATCATCAGTAGTGTTGTTTAAATAATTGGTAGGCCCTGTAACAGTTGGTGGGGCTGGTATTACTTGTATGGTGTATTGGTTGCCATTATCATCTCTTATTACTACCACATTAGTATTTGGTGGTATTGGCGCACAACTTTGTGTGCTTGTTCCGTTTACAGTAGTAGTATAGCAATACTGGCTATCATTAACACTCACACCGCTAATACTACCCGGTACTGTTACAGCATTATCTTCTGCTGTTGTTACATCGTAATCATGCATCCAATTAGTAACACCCTTAGTAACCGCATAAAAATTACCCGATAATACTGTTTGGTTATCATCTACAAACACATTATCAAAGGTTACGTTTAGTAAGCTTCCAAACATAGGCACAAACACTTTACCTGTACCGCTAAAATAACCAGCACCGCCTTGCACACTTGTAACCAATACCTCAAACAAACCTGCCTTAAAGCGCATGCCCTGTGTAGCAAATGCCAAAGGCACAATAGCTTGACCGGGCTCTGGCACAATTTGGTCGCCACAAGCAATAACAGGTTTTTTAGGAGTAGTAAAAGTAGTAGTATTGCTCCAAGGGCCAATGTACCCATCGTTTGCCATACCTTGTACTTTGGCTTCGTAAGCCGTATTTTCTTCAAGGTCGTTTATTTTAAGTTCGGGTGTGGTGCTATAGGCTGTAAACCAAGTGCTGGTTGCGCCATTTACTTTACGGTATTGTATGGTATATTGAGTAAATACACTTAAGCCATTCCACCATACTTTACCTTGCCTGTAGCTTGTACCCTTTGAGTTGGCTGTTAAGTTTAAATTTAAGCCATCGTATATACTACCGTAAACAAACGTACATATTTGGCTATAGCCTTGGTTTTTAAATAAATCACGATTGCTTTTATCATGTGCTCTAACTCGCCAAATATATTGCATGCCAGCAATTAATTGGGTTTCTGTCATCCCATAATTGTAGGTAGTAAAATCAGTGGTGTATGTTTGCACGGGTGGTGCACTCAATACAATATTATTGGGGTTAGCATTATTATTCGGTCGAGTTTCCCACAACTCAAAAATGTATTCGGTTTGGTTGGCACTATTAGGGCTTCCAGTATTCATGGGAGACCACCCAAAAACCACATTTTGAGGCGTGTTTGTTTGCACAGTACTGCCACAAATAGGCATGTATAAAAAAGGAGGGTCGCTCAAAGTCATCCAAGCTTGTGCGCAACTTTGATTACTTACTTGCGTTGGCGTGGGGCTATTATAATCGTAAGCAGTAAAACAAATACTGTAATAGCCTTCGGGCAACGCCTGCCCTTGCTCGTAAGTGTTTTTATTAAGCCCGCTAAAATCTAAATTAACTGAGTTTAAAAAATCGTAAATATCACTTCCACTAATTTCTAATGGTACACCTGCTTGCAAACTAATGGGCTGCCCTTTAAAAAATGGCTTTGTGCTAATAGTGTAGCCGTTTCCCTCCAACTTCATCGCTAAACGCACATTGTACATTGGCTGCGTTAAATCTTTTTGTAGTAAAATTACTTTTAGTTTTTCGTTACCTGCCGTGGCATAATCGGGCAAATAACCGCTATAGGGCGGTATTAATTGTACGTTTAATTGTATAGGGTAATTTTGTTGGGCGAAAGCCCCTCCCCAGCCCTCCCCGAAAGGGAGAGAGGTTATTACCCACAAAAAAAACGATAAAACAAGTGCCTGTATTTTTTTAAATCGCATATATTTAATTACCTATTATAAACGGTTTACTTTTAGCATCATACTCAGCAATTACCTTAAAAATATAAGTACCTGCTTGCGGTGCATTAAGGTTAATGTTTAGCGAATTAAAATCACTTTCGTAAAACGATTGTCTGTAGAACTCTGTACCAGTTGCGTTATAAATAAATACCGCATAACTTTGTTTTTTATACAACTTTACATCGGCAGTAAAAGTTCCTGTATTAGGGTTAGGATAAAGGGTAATACTTTCAATACCATTATTATTTGTGCCATTAGCATAAGTGGTATCAAAAGGAGTAATAGTTATAGTTTTTGTTATAGCAATTTGGCAGGTTCCAAAAAGGGCTTGCATAGTAACAACAAACGAGCCACTGGTAGCACATAATATATTTGGGCTAAACATATTGTTTACATTTTGTATGGAGCAAGGGCTACTAATTGCCCATTGAACCGAGTCGGGTTTTGGTTGACTAATATCAACAGCCACAATACTATCGCCATTAAATTGATTACTGCTAATTAAAAAATTAGGTTGTGGCGCTGAGCTGTTGGCTGTTATAGTTGTGCTTTCTGTTTTAATACAACCTAGTGCATCTTTAATTACAAATTGATGTGAACCATAGGCTAAATTAAGAAATGATGGATTGTTAGTATAAGTGGCACCACCATTAATAGAGTATTGATAAGGAGCAATACTACCGTATGGATATAACACGATTGAACCTAAACTTGCAGGGTTGCAGGGTTTAAAAGCTTTGGTACTATCTTGTAAAGGACTTGGCACGTTTACAATCATCGAATCTTTTCCTACACAGCCCACATTATCTGTAATGGTTATCATATACTGTGTGGTATCTGTTGGATTAACTGTTGCAGAGCCTGAACTAAAATTATAAATAAAAGGTGGTGTTCCTCCTATTGGAGTTGCCCCTAATAAAGCACTTGAACCATTACATATTAACGTGTCGTTTTTAGCATTAATAATTAATGTATTATTTTGCACTACATTAATAGTAGTTGTTTTAGAACAACCATTAGCAGGATTGTTAGCCGTTAAAGTATAGTTTCCAATAGCAGTAAGAGTTGCAGGATTAGAACTCGTAAAAGAGGATGGACCAGTCCAATTAAGGTTTGCACCAAATGTATTAGTTGTTCCGGTAATTACTGCTAAAGATTGCGAACAGTTAAAATCATAATTTCCGGGAGCAATACCAACATTAGGTAATGTTTTATCCTCAGTAATAATAATAAATGGATTTGGTGATGATTGACAACCATTAACTGTATTAGTAGCTATTGGAACTAAAGAACCAGGGGCATAAATCTTAACTGAATCTATATTAGAGGGAGTGGTTGTAAAGCTGGATGAAATATAAGTCCAATCAATAATAGTATTAGCAGTATCACTGCTCGCTTTTACATACATAGTATCTTTTAAGCAATTGAGCGTATAGGATTTTGAAGATGTTGTTATGTTTGGTTTATTTTTTTGTTCTGTAACCGTAAAATTAGTGGTATAATTGGGGCATTCTGGAAATTGTTTTTGATGTGCTTCAAAAGTATAAATGCCGGCATTAGAAATTGTACAAGGGTTTGCATTTGAAAAGAAATATTGGTTTTTAAACACTAAAGAATCCAGAGGGTTAACAGTAGTTACATTTAAACTTAGAGAGTTTGATAAACAAGTTAAAACAGATAAAGAACTTGGTAATTTAGCCGTTGGAGCAATTGAATTTATTTTAAATGGACTTAACAACGTACAAGAATTAGTAGGGTTAAATGTTTTCAAAACATAAGTGCCTGTATCAGTTACAATGGTTTTGTTTGGAGATCCAGAAACGACACCTCCTTTATTCCAAGTATAAGTTAAAGGGCTTGGGGATGTGGTTACAATTGTATCTCTGTATTTAAAACAAGATTTTGGTGTTATAATAGAAGAATTTAAAACAGGCGCAGGATATACATTAACAGAAACGTTAGCAGAAGCAATAGACTCTCCACATTCTAATGAGGTCCCAGAAAGCGTTAAATTACCCGACGTAGCATTAGCAGAAAAACTTAAGCCTACGGTAGCTCCTCCATGGCCTGTAATCGTAACCCCAGTTCCTGAGTACGACCAATCATAATTAATGACATCATATACACTCTTAGCTTGATTAGCTTTAAAAATTACATAGTTTTGCGGACAAATATTAGTACTAGTTTCTAAAAACGACATTTTTTTTATAGAAGTTAAACAAAAAGGGTCGCCGGGATAAACAGTCTTATAGCCACCATATGTGAAATATTGAAAAGCGAGTAGACGATTTCTATAAGAATAAAATTTCAAATAACGAGGATTTGCAAACGAAGGAGCAACACTATTAACAAACATTCCATTTGTTGCATCAACATTATTTAGAAAATAAGTAGGTGTTACAGAGCCATTAATTGTGGTGCTTACCGAATTATGACCAACCAATATAGCATCTCCATATGCTACAACACATTGTTGTGGTTCAGAAAAATTAGGGTCCCAATTATTAAAAGTGTTGGAAGATAATGTAATAGATGCAGCATTGTTCCTGTTAACCTCTACATCACTTAAATCGTATATGGTTGAAAAATCACCTACAATATATACTTTTCCATTCTGTATTGAAAAATCATTTATTTGCGATATAACAATATTATATAAAGTAGAGATCGTGTTATTTGTTTTACTAAGTCTATAAACATCTCCTTGAAATAATCTATATAGATTTGCCCCATAAGAAATTAATTTATCTGTACCAGAACCTCCTATACGAAAAAAGTTTGGTGGTAAAGTAGTCAGATCTGGAGACCATGTTAAATCAGGAGTTAATCCTACAATATTAAATCTTCTTACTCCTAAACTATAAGTAGAAACAGCTGATTCATAAGTTACATATAAATAGTTGCCGTCAACTAAAAGATTGGTAACGCTACCAATGGATGTAGGATTCCATGATAATACATTGCCACTAGAAATTTGTATAGCGGCTAAGCCATTTTTAGCCTGGCCGCCAACATTATCAAATAATCCAGCAATATACAACACATCGTTTCCATAAGCCATTGCTTCAATTGAAATATTACCATCTGTTCCTCCTCCTAAAGTAATGGCCGGAAAAGTATAAGAAAGTACAGAATAGTTAACAGCATTATGTATTTTTAATAATGGTTTATAAGGAGGGGCAGTTGAATTTCCTCCACCTGCTCGAAATAATCTATTGCCAATGCTATCAAAGGCAAAGCATTTTGTATTCCCATGAGGAAAAGACCCGATGTTAGTATTATCAAACAAATCCACAGGGTAAATGGTTTGTGAATGTAATTGCATTGTGCAAAAAAATGCTACTAACAAATACGTTGATATATTTTTAAAAAAATTAGATGTTTTCAAAGCGGAACTAAGGTAATTAAAAATTGGAAAAATAAAATTAATCCAAATTTAATCTTTTTTTTCTATTTTTGTTAATTTGAAGTATTTGCTGACATATTTTCTATTAATAATTTTCACTCCAATATATTTATCAGGACAAAACTTAGATAAAATAGGAAAGAAAGATATGGTAACGGTTGGAGGAGGATTAAATCTGAATTCTATTTATTACAATGCCAATGGCTTATCTTCTAAACGAGAGCCTTTTACCTATTTTTTAAGTGGAAATATTGCAGTTAATATTTTAGACATTTCATTACCATTCACTTTTAATTATTCTAATTACAAAGGAACTTACACACAACCATTTAATATGACAAGTTTTAATCCAACATATAAATGGATTAAAGGTTATGCCGGCATCACAAGTATGAATTTTTCACAATATACATTAGCAGGACATGTTTTTGCGGGTGGTGGTATTGAGCTTACACCAAAAAACTGGAAAATAGCAGCAATGTATGGAAGGCTAAATAAAGCTATTGAGTATGATTTATTTAGTCAATCAGATGCAACTATGCAGTTTAAACGAATGGGAATGGGATTAAATGTTGGCTATGAAAAAAATGGTTATGCAATTGGTTATACATTCTTTAGGGCTAAGGACGAATTAAATTCATTACAATATATTCCCGAAAACACTCAGGTAACGCCACAGGAAAATATTGTAATGTCCTTAAATGGTAAAACAAAAATCACTAAAAATATCAATCTAAGCGGAGAATATGCATTGAGTGGTTTAACTAGAAATTTATTTTCTGAAACAGTACAGCCAAACAGTAAAGCTGTTTATAATACTATACTTAAAACCCGAACTACAACCAGCTATTTTAGTGCATACAAAGCAGCATTAGGTTATACGGGTAAAGGGTATGGCATTCAATTACAATATGAACGTATAGACCCAAATTATAAAACACTTGGCGGATACTTTTTTAATAATGATTTAGAGAACATTACAATTGCCCCAAATGTAACTTTATTTAAAAATAAATTAACAATTAGTGCAAACGTAGGGAAACAAAAAAATAATTTAAATAATGAAAAGCTTAGCACTAGCAGTCGTTGGGTAGGAGCATTAAACCTGACATACAGCCCAACTCAAAAATGGAATTTTAATGCTTCGTATTCAAACTTTAGTATCTATACAAAAATTCGGCAACAAACAGACCCCTTTTATAAAGATAATTTAGACTCCTTAAATTTTTATCAGGTTTCTCAAAATGCAAACGGAACGGTTTCACATAGCTTTGGCAAACAAACAATTAAACAAACAATTACAGCTACTGGAGCTTATCAAATTGCCAATAATAAAACCAATGGCATATCAGATGGCGCAAATACTAAAGTAATTAATGGTAATTTAATTTACAGTAGTAATTTTACTAAAACAAAAACCAGTCTTTCTTTTGGCTTAAATTATAATAGAAGTTATTTACCAAATATCATCAATGAATTTTATGGACCGAGTTTATCAGTAGGTAAAAGTTTTTTAAAGAATTTAGTAAAATGTACATTGGGTACTACATATAATAAAAGCCTATTAAATGGTAAAGAAAATAGCTCTGTTATAAATTCGAGATTTGGATTAACTTACAGTCTTAAACTTAAAAATGAAAAACTAGGTAAGCCTAATATTGGGTTGAATGCAAATTATTTAACAAGATTAAAAACAACCACAACCTCCCC
>JBEIPP010000028.1:0-24663 GCA_040376995.1 Flavobacteriales bacterium | reverse complement strand
TACGAGCTGAAACCTCTTCAAAACAGAACTCTTTGCCACTTTTTCTCCTTCATCATAGTGGTTACTATGCTTCAGTCAAAAAAGTGTCTGTTTTATTAAGCTTTCAACTCTCATTACGATTCCTAATGCATAATCTGGGTTAAAATGCACCACAGCCATTTAGGAAAAGGGGATGTGGAATCTTTTTTTGTTTTTTAATTATCAATAAAAAAATCTAAATTATTAATCAGCATCGAAGTATTTTTCCACTACCTGTCATAGGTAAGGCATTAACAATTTTTATGCGTTGAGGAATTTTATAAGTGGATAGTCGTTTACGACAATAAGTTAAAACTTCTTCTATGTCTACTATTTTTCCATCATACAAAACCAATTCGGCTTGAATAATTTGCCCCATTAATGCATGCGGAGTGCCACTAATTCGGGCTAATTTAATTTCTGGTATTGTCTCTAAAACCCCTTCTACTTCCTCAGGAAAAACTTTGTTTCCCGAGACATTAATCATTGATTTTTCCCTCCCTTCAATTTTTATTAGGCCGTCTTCTGTTTTTGATGCAAAATCAGCGGTTAAAAAATAACCATTTTTTAGAACATCCTTTCTTAAGGTGGGAGGAGATAGATACGCATCAAACATACCTGGTCCTTTGATTGCTAAATGACCAATTTTACCACATGGGAGTGGGCTATTATGTTCGTCAAAAATTTCAACGGAATAGTCAGGTAAAGCATATCCAACAGCATCTGAATTTTCTTCAGATTTTATATAATTAATCATTGGCAAACCAATCTCTATAATTCCATAAGCTTGACTTATGTTGATGTTGAAGCGTTTTTTAAATGATTTGCAAATATCTAGTGAAATTGCAGCCGATGTTGAAATTACCATTTTTAAACTTGGCATCATATTTCCACTAATATCACTTGCTAATAAACGAATTTGCATCGGTGATGCGTATAATAAAGTACCATTATGGGCATTGGTAATATCAATAATATTTTTAGATAAAAAATCTTTTGCAATAGCAATAGCAGCACCATGTCTAATATATAATAAAATAGAAACTACAAAATGATAAGCCATCGGTAAAACCCACACAACAGTATTTCCAACACTTAGGTTTAATACCTTATTTGCAGCATCAACTCTTTCAATGGCTGATTGATGAGAAATAATAACTCCTTTTGATTTACCTGTTGTACCTGATGTAAATCTTATAAATGCTGGATTTTCAACATGAGGAGCAAATTGTTGTTTTTTTGAAATAGAAGTGAAGGCAAATCTATACGATTCAATATTCATTTTAATCATTTCATGGGCTTCCTCAATTGGGCATACTCCATGCTGATCATCCATTATACCATGTAGTTTGGCTTCGGATAAAATATCATCTATTTCCGCCTTTTTAAGTTGATGAGACATTGGCATTGCAGTTGCACCACAACCAACAACAGAAAAAATTCCTATAATAAAATTTCTACTATTTCTAGACATTACCCCAATTCCCATACCTGATGCAATGCCTAACTCTAAAAGCTTATTTTTTAAAATCTCTGTTTCAGAAAATAATTGGTCAAATGTTAGCACGCCATATTCGTCATAAACAGCGGGAGAATTTGGCCATTTTTGGGCAGCATTTTTTAATGCATCATAAACTAAAGGGGCATTCATTTGGCTAATTTAAACAAAAATTTGTTTAGCCTGAATAGCTTTAATAGTATTTGGTAATGGAGTTTGTAAAATAGCTTCAGAGGCTATGATTCCAGCGGCGTATCCAGTTTGTAAGCAAATCCCTATAACTCTCGCACTAGCAATAGCTTCATCGGCAGCTGAAATGTTTCTACCTGCAAAAAATAAATTTGAAATTTGAGAGGAAATCAAACAATCTGCAGGTATTTGATAATAATCATCTAAATTAAAATAGCGCATTTTTAATCCTTTATGTTCTTCCCATTCCTCAATAGGCCATGAGCAATTTGCAATTGCCGTGTCATATTTTTTGCATGATAATACATCTTCTTCATTTAAAATGTATTTACCATTAGATCTTACACCAACTCTCACACCAACTTCAGCGGCAATATGTTCAATGGATGCATTCTTAAATAATTCAATATGATTTGTAAAATGATTTGTAAAATGATGAATCATTTCAACAGCTTTTTCTCGAAGTTTTTCTAAATTACCTTTTGTATTAGATACTGCAATTGGAATTCCTAGTTTAAAAT
Source organism: Flavobacteriales bacterium (assembly GCA_040376995.1). GTDB lineage: Bacteria > Bacteroidota > Bacteroidia > B-17B0 > Aurantibacillaceae > UBA4416. Next base: position 22,437 of record JBEIPP010000028.1, on the reverse strand, counting down.
TTACGCAACCATTATTATATGAGCCTTGAACAATAGTTATGTTTTTAAAAGAATCGTCTAGTTGATTATTTAATATTGCTTTTTTCAATTCTTTTAAAACAACTAAATTTAAATTTGACTCAATTGTATTACCTATTCCTTTTATTGAAAACACTTGTGCTGCAGCTTGGTATTTTTCATTTTTAATAAGTGGAAGTTTGGCTAATTGGCTAATACAGCTATTTCCAGAACAATCTATAATTGATTTGCAATTGATTTGAGTAATAGTGTTTTTAGTTTTTATAGTAATAGACCTGACTAATTGATTTGCTATTTCTACCTCCTCAACTTGAGAATTTAATAAAATATTTACATTTTTTTCTTGCACAAGATGCATGCATAGTTTTTTGTACACATCTATGTTATATGGTAAATAGTGTAATCCATAAATGTTGTGAAGTGGGGATGTAGATGACAATTTAGCTAATTGTTCAGCAAATTGTTTTGCAAACCCACTTACAAGATATTCTGAAGTTTCAGTTTTTTTAAACTTGTATAGTCCGCAAACAGTACCTACTTCAGCAGCCGTTGCCTTTCCACCCAAGTAATCAAGTCTTTCCACCAAAGTAACTTCTTGATTAAATGAGGATGCGGCTATTGCAGCAGCAACACCGGCTGAACCTCCTCCAATTATTAATATGTCTGTTTCAATGGTTTGCAATTTAATAATTGCTTAATTTAATAGATTTTATATTTTTAAAACACATAAGATTATTTGCTCGTTTAATTTGATATTAGTTTTTGCGCTTTAATAGATTAATAATTGATGCAACTCCCATTGTGAAAATAAAAAATACAAATAGTTTTAAGGATTGAAATAATATCCCTACAACATCCGACCCTCTGAAAAATAATTTATAGAATCCTTCTAGTGCCCAATTTAATGGAGATAAAGTGCTTATATGGCGCATAATTTCAGGCATAATATAAGTTGGAACCCAAATCCCACCTAAGGCAGATAATAATAAAATTGATAATGAACCTAATATTGCTCCTTGCTGTTCACTTGCTGCTATTGTGCCTACCATTACACCATAGCCAGTTGCTGCTAAAGATGTTGCAAGTCCAACAATAAAAATACCAAATATACTGTTGCCAAGTTGTAACATTGGTAAACCAAATAACGGCAAAATGTATAGGCCAACAGAAAGCATTAATATAAATTGTAATATGCAAACAATAACATATACAATTACTTTTCCGTTAATTAGTATTAAATATGAAGTTGGCATAGTATGTAGTCTAAATGCACTTCCTTCTTTCTTTTCTTTCATTACACTTCCTGTTAGTGGAATAACAATAAAAAACATGGCAAAGATTGTCCATGCAGGCACATTATGTTGGACCGCATTAGGCATTATATCTCCTACGATATCAGAAGAGTAAACTTCTTTGTAATTTATAATTTGCGATTTTGCATAAGTATTTTTTGGTGCATTTGAAGTGTCTGGTATTATTTCAGCGATTTGTTCCGAAAATGTTTGGAACATAATTTTAGTTTTAACCGTTGAAATAAATTCATGCAAATTACTAGTAACAGTGGTGATGAAAGATTTTTTTGTAACAGGGTCAATAAACAAAGTAATATTTATAGAATCATTAGGGCTTGCTGGATTAATTACTAAAGAATCAATAGGAAGTGTTTCGCTTATTAATCCCGATACGTTTTTTCTGATAGCTTTAGTAGCCCCTTCAGGGATAATAATACCAATTAAAAATTTTCCTTCTGTTACTGCTTTTTTTGCCGATTCGGTAGTGGCTGGTTTACCATCGATTGAATCTCGCAAGTCGCACGTGCTGGTTTTTTTTAATCCATCTAAAATTGAAATCCCAAGAGTGTCTTTGTCGTTATCCACTAATACAATTGGTACACCTTTTTCATTGAGTGTTCTAAATGCAGAGTCTTGAATTAAGGTCATTATCAAAATCAAAACCATTGGCATGACAAACAAAATAGACAAGCCTACTTTATCTCTAATTAAAATTAGAGTTTCTTTTTTTATTGTTGCCCAAAGTTTGTGTTTCATTAATCTCTTAGTTTACGTTTAGTTAAATTTAAAAATACGTCCTCTAAACTCGAAGAACCAGGAGTGTTTGCAATTAATTCTGCAGGAGTACCTTGAATTAAAATATTCCCGTAATCTATAATGGCTATTTTTGTACAAAAATTTTCAGCTTCTTCTAAATGATGGGATGTGTATATAATTGTTGTGCCTTCTTGATTTAATTTTTTTAATTGCTGTATGATAACATTTCTAGATTGAACATCAACACCAACGGTTGGTTCATCTAAAAATAAAATTTTAGGTTGATGCAAAATACTAGCAATTAAATTGACACGTCGTTTCATACCACCCGAATAGGTTTCTACTTTTCTATTTGCAGCTTTGGTTAATCCTAAATTATCAAGCCACATTTCTATTTTATCTTTTAGATCCTTACCAGATAAACCATACATCGACCCATAAAAATTTAAATTTTCTCTTGCTGTTAAAGTAGGGTATAGTGCAATATCTTGAGGAACAACGCCAATCATTTGTTTTATTTGTTCAAGGTTATTGGAAGTGAATAGGCCGTCTATTTTTATCGTTCCACTACTTGGTATAAATAAGCCGCAAAGAATAGATATTATAGTTGTTTTACCAGCTCCATTAGGCCCAAGTAAACCAAAAACTTCATTTTTATTAATTGTAAAAGAAACTCCGTTAACGGCAGGCTCATCCGAATCTTTGAAAATCTTTGTTAGTCCTTCTATTTCAACAATTGGGGTTTCAGACATGTTTTTCGCTAAAATCACAAATATATAAAATTAGCACTTGCATTTTGTAATAATTTCAGATAAATAACTTGATTTAATGAGACAGTTTTTCGTAACTATTCTTCTTTGTCATAAAGCTTTAACTCTTTAGTTAAACGATTGATCGTTTTTGCTAAACGGTTGATTTTGGTTTCTTCCTTTTTAGCTGAGTAAATCCATTGGACATAGTATTTTTGTTCGCTCTCTGATATGGAATTGAAAAAAGTTAGTGCTTTTTGTTCGTCTTGTAAACACAGTAGCATTTCCTCTGGAACATCTATCGGTTCGTTGTCTGGATAAAGAATGACATGTACCATATCGCCTTCTTTTTTCTTCGTATGTTTTCTGATTTCAGCTTTAACAGGTAAAAATAACCCTTCGTTATTGCCCATCGGAAATATATGATACTTTCTTATTTCATAACCGTCGATAGTTCCTCGCACTTTTTTCCAAAGTAATTTTTCTTCATTGTTTTTGAAAGTCTTTGGAATGTGCACGTAAGTCCACCCACCTTTGCCAGGATATTTTTCTAATTGAAATTTTTTATCTAAAAGAGGTTTCAGAAAATAAATATTGGATACAATAAATTATCTCGTTAATAAAATATAATCTTTAAGTAATGTTTTCAAAAACTCAACTTTGTTTTTAGGAGTTTTTATTTCTAATTCTAATGAAATTTTATCTACTAATAATTCTAATGCTTTCTTGTGAGCTATATTAGGATACTTTATTTGTTTTTTAAGTACCTCTTTAACTATTAGCATTGTTTCCTCTTCAAATCTTAACACCTCTGGATAAACTGGTTTATATTTTTCTTGATTATTTAGCTTCAGTAAGTTTTCTAGCTTCATTCGATTATCTTTTCGTAAACTTACTACAACTGTATTTGCTAATAAATCTCCGGTTCGTTGATTATTAGTTGATGAAATAATCCCTAAAAATGCAATTCCCCCAAAAGACCCATAAATATCCAATAGTCTAAACATCCAACGCATTAAGTAATCAGTAAACGATGTTTTTTCACCATCAATTCTAATAACCCGTAATTTTAAAGCCTTTTTCCCAATTGATTGACCGTTGTTAAATAATTCGAAACCTAAACTATAAAAAACAATTACGGGTAAAAGAGTTATATATACTAATATTTCAGAGGAATCCGAAAATATAGCGCTAGAAATACCATATAGAATTAATGATGAAATACTTAAAATGATGAAATCAATCACAAATGCAATGATGCGCTCCCAAGTATTTGCCAATTCGTAATGAATAGTAATATTTTGAGTTGTGGTTATTTCAATTTCATCCATTTCTTTATATTGCATTAAAAATAATGAAAAAATATGATTTTTTTGATTAATTTGGATTTTTAGGAAATGAGAAGGCATGAAAGAATCTGATTTTATTAATCAAAATAAATTAAAGTGGATGGAGGTTGAAAAAAACCTTACTAATAATGAAGTTAGCCCTTCAGATACGAGTAAATTATTTTCACAAGTTACTGATGATTTATCTTATGCTCGTACCTTTTATAAAAACCGTTCTGTAAAAATATATTTAAATGAAATTGCAAAATTTTTATTTAATGATATAAATAAATCTAAACATAATTATCTAAAATCATTTGTTGGTTTTTGGAAAACAGATCTTCCTTTAGTGATGTTTGTTTCTAGAAGAAGTATGTTGATTTCGTTTATTGTATTTGTGAGTTGCTTTATTTTAGGGGTTATTACAAGTAGGTATGATCCAACATTTTGTAAAAGCATCTTGAGTTCTAATTATATCGACATGACAAATGAAAATATTGCAAAGGGAGATCCTATGGCAGTATATAAATCTAGTGGCGAGTTGGAAACATTTTTGCCCATTTTTGTTAATAATATCAGAATTGACTTTATTACTTTTTTTTCTGGAATATTTATGGCTATTGGCAGCTTGTTTATTATGGTTGTAAATGGTGTTATGGTTGGGGTATTTCAATATTTCTTTATCTCAAAAGGGTTATTTTGGGAATCTTTTTTAGCTATATGGACACATGGAACATTAGAAATATCAGCTATTATTTTAAGTGGTGGAGCAGGCTTAACCCTTGGAAAAGGCCTTCTTTTTCCAGGTACTTTTTCTAGATTCCATGCTCTTAAAGCAAGCGGTATGAATGGGCTTAAAATAATTATGGCTGTAACACCTGTTACATTATTGGCAGCATTTATAGAAGGATTTTTAACCAGACATACCAATATTCCTGACGTTATAAGATTTTCATTTATTCTTTTGTCGCTTGCATTTGTATTAATTTATTTTTTTTGGTATCCGCGCCACGTTGCTAAAAAAACGCCTAATCTAAATGAATTAGTTGATATTCAGCCTATATTCAAAAACCATAATGAATTTAATCCAAATGAGATATTAAGCAGAGTAGAATTAATGAAGCAATCATTTAGAGTGTTTCTTAAAAACTTTAAATACTTTGGAACCTTAATTTTTGTTTTATCATCAGTTTTAGCAGTAATTATTTCAATAGATACATTAAACCTTTTTTCTAATATTGATATCCAATGGCTAACTCCTGTTGATTTTTTTAATTATGCTACTTATCCGTTGCTTGCTGTTGTTAGTTTCGTGTCTTTTATTTTTATTGAATATAAATGTCTTTTATTTTTAAGAAGAAATCTTAATCAAGATAATAATGAATATCAAAAGCGAAATTTATTATACAGTGTTTTAATTTTTAATCTTGTTTTTGTAGGATTTATGTTTAGTATTGATAAGGGGTTTAAACTTTTTGCTTTTATGTTTTTGCCCTTTTTTAGCTTAATTTCCAGTATTGTAATAAATCAAAATGTTTCCTTATTAAACGGAATTAATTTAATGGGAAGTTTGTTAAATAAGCAGTGGAGTTCATTTGTTCTAGGAGCAGTGTTTAGTTTTGTCATATCCTGGATGTTGTATATAGCAATTGCTTCTGGAGCTAAATTTTTGCTAATAGAAAATGCTGTATTATGGATTTTAACGGATGATGATGTGATTTCAGAAAAAATAAAAATGGGAATATCAGTTTTTCAAATCGCTATCAGTTTTCTATTTTATATTATTTTAAATTCAATATTTAACAACATGTTTTTTTATTCATTAAAGGAGATTAATACAGCAGAGAATTTAATCACAAGAATCAATCAAATAAAGGCGTCTAAATGATTTTTAGAAAAATATATTTGTTTTTGTTTTTATTGTTGTTAGCAGATGCTTTTCCAACTGCAAAAGATTCTTGTTTAAACATTAATGAGTCTAACTGGAATAAAGTCACCAAAGACAAAAGCTATGTAGAAACTTTTAAAGATTTTGACACTAAGGAAACAACTTCAGAAAAAACTAGTACAAAAATGCCGGTGATGGATTTGGGTGGATTTAAATATGTGTTTTATATATTAGTAGCTGGTGTTATACTTTTTGTTGTTGTAAAAATCTTACAAAATATAAATTCTTCACCAGCTATCGATATTGATAAAGGTAGGGTTTACACATTATCAGAAGTAGAAGAAAAAATTTTAGAAATAGATTTGGATAAAATATTTAATGATGCTTTAATAGCTAAAGATTATAGATTGGCACTTAGAATTAACTTTTTAATTGTCATTAAAATACTTTCACTAAGCGGAAAAATTAGTTGGACAAAAGAAAAAACAAACTGGGAGTACTATAACGAAATTAAAGATTCAACAATAGCATTAAAATTTAAAGAGATTGTAGTTCCTTTTGAAACTATTTGGTATGGAGAACACGAATTAACAGAAGCTCAATTTAATAGATTGCAGCCCTCTTACGAATCATTTAAAATCAAGCAACTTAAATGAATAAAAACATCATCACATTTATCTTGGTTTTATTAATAGGAGGTGGCATTACCGCTTTTGTATTTTATGTTAAAGATCGTACCCCTAAATATAAGTGGGAGCCAGATTATTCTAAAAAAAGTAATCAACCATATGGGTTAAAATATTTTTATGATGTATTAAAAGAACAACATCCTGACGTTCGTTCGGTAAGTAACTATTCATTCGATCAATTAGATTTTAGTAAAACTAACAGTAACTTAATAGCAATAGATTCTTACATTGAATTTGACTCATTAAATATTTCTTATTTGTTAGATTATATTAGATTAGGAAATAAAGCTTTTATTTCAACTGATGACGCACCAACATATTTATTAGAGACAATTTTGCCAACTTCCGGAACAATTTATGGTTATGATCAGTATCAAAATAAATCTATAGTTATTGAATATGCTTCTTCTGATTTGCCGTATCCTGGAAAGATAAATTTTCAGCACCAGTATCTAAAAAAAGTTACGCCAAGGAATTGGTCAGGATACTATCCAAGTTATTTCGAGAAAACGCTGAAAGGTAGTCGTGTTGTTCCAATATCCTACATTAATGATAGTATTATTAATTGCTTTTCTATTTCTTATGGCAAGGGAGAACTTATTATTCATTCTACACCTCTTGTTTTTACTAATTATAACATGATTCAAAAAAATGGATTTAAAAATGCGAATAATATATTGTCTTACTTAAATAATGGTCCAATTTATTGGAATGAATATCAATTCTTAAATGAAAATAATGGTGATGCTTCAGAAAACAACCCTTTAAAGTTTTTATTTTCACATTACACTTTAAAAACGGGATGGTACTTATTTTTAGTTAGTGTACTTATATTTATTTTATTTAGATCTAAAAGAGAACAACGCATTATTCCTATAATTTACAAAAACAAAAACACATCTATTGAGTATGCAAAAGCTATAGGTTCATTGTATTATCAAAAAAAATCACATCATAATATAGGTAATGAGTTGTATAATGTTTTTTTATCTGATCTTAGAAATAGATATAATATTGTAACATCTGCAAACAACGATGAATTAATTGAACAGATTTCTAATCGTTCGCAGGTAAAAAAAGAAACAATTGAAGAGTTAATTAAGTTGTTTAGCGATGTTAAATATAATGTTAATGCTACATCAAAAGAGTTAGTAGTGTTATATCAAGCTTTAGAAAATTTTAATAACATAAAAAAATAGTATGGAAAATAAATTAGAAAACAATGAAGAATCAAACACAAATCCCATCAATATTAAGGATGAGAATACGTCAAATTCGACAATTATAAATGACAATATGTTGAGTGATTTTGTCATCAATAAAGAAGTTGATTATATCAAAGATATTTTTGATAAAACTAAAAATGAAATTCAAAAAGTTATAGTTGGACATGATGATGTTATTAAATTATTATTGGCTGGTATGTTAACTGGTGGGCATGTTTTAATGGAAGGCGCTCCGGGTGTTGCTAAAACATTAATTGCTAAGTTAATTTCTCAATGTTTTAATATTGATTTTAAACGAATTCAATTTACACCAGATTTGATGCCTTCTGATTTAATTGGAGTAACAGTTTTTAATTTACAGAAATCAGAGTTTACATTTAAAAAAGGACCTATTTTTTCTAATCTAATTTTAATTGATGAGATTAATAGATCACCAGCAAAAACTCAAGCCGCATTATTTGAGGCAATGGAGGAAAAACAAGTAACAGTTGATGGCATATCTTATGATTTAGGCACCCCGTTTTTTGTAATTGCCACACAAAATCCAATTGATCAAGAGGGAACATATAAATTGCCTGAGGCCCAATTAGACAGATTTTTATTTAAAATAAAAGTAAATTATCCAGATTTAAAGAATGAAATAGATATTCTAAAACGTTTTCAAAATGATTTTAATCAAAAAGAAACACAAAAGGTTAATCATGTAATGGCGCCTCAGGATATTGACAAATGCTTAAGAATTATTGAAAAAATACACATTAAAGATGAACTTTTAAACTACATTGCTACTATTGTATATCAAACCCGAAACAATGGTAATTTGTATATGGGCGCATCTCCTAGAGCATCTATGGCAATTATGAAAACCGCTAAAGCAATTGCGGCCATTAACGGAAGAGATTTTGTTTCTCCTGATGATATTCAGAGTGTGTGTTATCCTGTTTTAAATCATCGAATTATATTGTCACCAGAAAAAGAGATGGAAGGTGTTACGGTAGAACATGTGATAAAAGAAATTATTCAAAACATTGAGGTGCCCAGATAATGTCACTTTTTAAACAATTATATTTAACGGATCGTGTTTTCTATTTTTTAGGAAGTATTATTTTTTTGTTTTTTATTTCATTTTTATTTCACCCTGTATATTATGTCGCTGTTTTTTTATTATTAGCATGCGTAGTCATGTTATGTGTAGATATTATAATACTTTTTAAAACCACAAACGTAAGCATAGATAGAGAATTAAATTCTGTTTTTTCGTTAGGAGATTCAAATAGAGTAAAGTTAACATTGATAAATAAAACGAACAGAAAATTGAAAATTAAAATTATTGATGAAATTCCTTATCAGTTTAATGAAAGGGATTTTTCTATTCCAATATTGATTAATGAGAATAAAACAGAAACAGTTACATATGATATGTCTCCTAAAATTCGGGGCGAATATTTTTTCGGTAACATTCATGCGTTTATTACTACCCAATTTAAATTGGCTGTTAAAAAAGAAACAACATTGGCTGAAAAAAGCGTTGCCGTATATCCATCTATTATATTAATGAAACAGCAAGAATTAGCTGCTTTAAAACATCCTTCGTTTACGCAGGGTGATAAAACTAACAAGAAAATAGGCCGTAGTTATGAATTCGACCAAATAAAAAACTACGTTGATGGAGATGATACCAGAAATATTAATTGGAAAGCTACTAGTACACTTAATAAACTCATGGTTAATCACTTTGAAGATGAACGTTCTCAACAAATCTATTCAATTATAGATAAAAGTAGAATAATGAAAATGCCGTTTAATGGTTTAACACTAGTTGATTATGCTATTAATTCAACATTAGCTTTTTCTAATATTGTATTAAAAAAACAAGATAAAGCAGGACTTATAGCATTCTCTAAAAAAGTGGATACAACCTTAAAGGCAGATAGAGGAGGGCTTCATTTAAAAAAAATAATGTATGCGTTGTATAAAGAAAAATACGATTATTCAGAAGCAAACTATGAAGCATTATATGCATCCATAAGAAAAACTATTAGTAATCGTAGTCTTATATTTTTGTATACCAATTTCGATAGCATTTATTCTTTAGAAAGAAATATGAAAATTTTGAAAATGATTAATAAGCATCACGCCTTAATAATTGTTTTTTTTGAAAACACAGAACTTGAGGCTTATTCTAAATCGCCAGCTTCATCAGTATTAGAAATATATCAAAAAACAATGGCGAAAAAGAATGCCCTCGAAAAATCCCAAATCATTAAAGAACTAAGAACACATGGAATTCATTCTATTAAATCAGCCCCTGAACATTTATCTTCGAAGACGATTAATAAATATTTAGAATTAAAAAGTAACGGATTTTTGTAAAATCATATTTTTTTTTATCTTTATAACTTAACCCTTTAAATTTAAAAGTATGAATTGGTATTTAAAAGTATTACAAAATTATGCTACGTTTAGCGGCCGAGCAAGACGTAAGGAGTATTGGATGTTTTTCTTGTTTAATATGATTGTTTCAATTGTTATAAATATTATAGCAATGGCTATTCATTTTGAATTACTAGGCTCGCTTTATACTCTTGCAGTTTTAGTTCCTGGTATAGCAGTTGGCGTTAGAAGAATGCATGACGTTGGAAAAAGTGGTTGGTTTATTTTAATTCCAATTTACAATTTAATATTAGCATGTACTGATGGTGAGCAGGGAGAAAATGCTTACGGTCCAGATCCTAAAAATCAAAGTTCTATGAATGATGATGCTTTGGATAGTCATTTAACAAACTAAATATTCTATAATTCAAAAAAAGAGCCTTGATACATCAAGGCTCTTTTTTTGAATAATTTATTTGCAAGCTATTAAGCTTGCTACTTTATAATTATTCTAAAAAAATTAAGGACTATTAGATTTATGATTCTGGAACATTAAAAATAAATCCTACTCCAAATACATTTTCAATACTTAAGTTTGAATCTTCTTTAAGGTATTTTCGGATTTTAGTAATAAATACATCCAAACTTCTCCCTAAAAAATAATCATTTTCTCCCCAAAGGTTTTTAAGCATATCTTCCCGTTTTATAACCTTATTGCGATGGTTAAATAAATAGTTAAGAATGTCCGCTTCTTTTTCTGTTATTCGTTTTATTTTACTATCTATGGATAGGGATTGATTATTAAAATCAAAAACATATTTCCCTATTGAAATTATTTCGTGCTTTATGTCGTTTTTATTTTCGGGAATTCTGCGAATAACCGCTTTAATTTTCCAAAGTAATTCTTCTTCATCAAATGGTTTTGTAATGTAATCATCTGCTCCTATTTCATATCCTATGAGTTTATCTTCTTTTAGTGATTTAGCCGTAATAAAAATGATAGGAATGTTTTTGTCTTTTAATTTAATTTCTTTTGCCAAAGTAAATCCATCCATAATTGGCATCATCACGTCTAACAGACAGATATCGAATATTTGATTTTGAAATGCCTTTAATGCTATTTCACCATCTTTACAAAGCTTCACGGCAAAACCTTCAGTTTCTAAATAGTCAACTAGCAAAACACCAAGGTTTAGGTCGTCTTCGGCTAGTAGTATATTTATTTTATCTTTAAACATAAGGTATAGTAATAGTAAAAGTAGCGCCTATTTGTTTTTCACTTTCAAGTTTAATTTCTCCTCTGTGTAATTCTATAATTGTTTTTATGTAAGCTAGTCCTAATCCAAACCCTTTCACGTTATGGAGATTGTTGCTAGGGACTCGAAAAAATTTATCGAATACTTTATCTTGATATTCTTTTTCAATACCAATTCCTTTATCAGAAACTACCATCACCAAATTAGAATCGCTATTAGATGTTTGAATGGAGATTTCAGGCTTTTCTATTGAATATTTTATGGCATTGTCAATCAGATTACAAATTGTATTCGTTAAGTGAGTTTTATCTCCCATCACTACAAATCTATCGGCGTTTAATTTTAAATTTAGTGAGCCTTGTTTATTTTCAAGCTGTAAATGCATACATTTTACCGAATCTTGAATGAGTTGATGAATATCTATTTCTGTTTTTTGTATCGGTATTTCGCCTCTTTCAAGAGCAGTCATACTTAATACTTGCTCCACTTGTAGTCTTAATTTTTCGTTTTCTTCAAGAATTATTCCAGAGTAGTGTTTTATTTTATCTTCTTGTTTGATGCTTGAGTCTTTTACTATCATTTTACTTGCTAAAGCAATATTGGTTAAAGGAGTTTTAAACTCATGAGTCATGTTATTTAAAAAGTCAGTGGTATGCTCTGATATTTTTTTCTCTCGTAGAAGTGAAAGAGTTGTTCTCCAAAATAATATTAAAACAACTAGTATCAAAACAACAGATGTAGCAAACTGAATGCCCATTTCTGCCATAATAAATTGTTTTTTTTCAGGGAAGTTGAGTTTCAATTCCCAGCCGTATTTGTTAACCTCTTCTTTCAATCCTTCTTGATAACAAGCAGGTTGTGTTGGCGACAAATTTGTTGTTGAGCTATTTATTACTTTAAATGGTAATGCTGGTGGTTTTACGATTTCAAAAGAATAACTAATATTGAAGCTATAAAATGCCATGTAATAGTTTAGTAAAGAATCTATTTGATGGATTTCATCTTTACCAACACGTGTTCCTAAGGCTTCACATGTTTTTTTATCAGATATCAATGCATCTGTTGTTCGAGCTAAAATGATATTAGCTTTTTCATTAAACAACTCCTCTTTAATTTGAGCGGTTTCTAATATCCAATTGACCTGAATAATGAGTACTATTAGTAATGCAATAGACGAAAGTGCAATAAATATGTAAGTTCTATTAAAGTTCATTTACCAATTCAAAATTAATGATTTTATGCTGCTTACAACACACGTTAACATGTCGTTAACAAGTCAATAACTAGTTTATAACAACCGCACTTTAAAATAAAATTTATTTTTGATGTGAATCAAATACTTATTATCATGAATAAAATCGTCACATTAATCTCAGCAGTTTTATTGCTGTGTAAATTAAGCACCTATTCGCAAAGTGGATTTCCAAATATTATAGAAAAAGAAAATGAATTATATTATGAGGTTCATGGAACATATAAGCGCTCTGTTAAAAAATCTCAGTTTAATAATGCCAAGTTGATTAGAGATGTTGTTTCTGGTTATCCAAGCAATTGGATTAGTTCTTATGTATCCGTTGAAGTTATTGGCACGTGTGCAGGTAAAGTTGTAAAAGCTTCTGGATTAAATGAAAAACTAACATCTGAACAAATACAAATATTAAACTCTATTGATTTAGCGGCCAATTTGGTGATTCATGTAAAATATATGTATAACGATTTTGGAAGAAACAAGTCAGAAACTAGCGAAATGCATGTGGAGATGACTGTAGTACCTGAGGTTGAGGCAGAGTTTATTGGTGGCGAAAAACAATTGATTAATTATTTAAAATTGAACAGTTATAGTAAACTCCCTTCCAAAAAACCAAATGATTTTAAAGGTGCTGTGATTAAGTTTACTATTAACGAAGGTGGTGATGTGATTAATGTTAGAACTACTCAAAAGTGGGGAGATGCTAAAACCGATCAACTGCTGTTGGATGTAATTACTAAAATGCCTAAATGGAAACCGGCAGTAAATGCAAGTGGTGTAAAGGTAAAACAAGACTTTGTATTTAGTGTTGGTGCAGGTGGTTGCTAAATATTAGACAGTACAATTATTTTCTATGACAACTTTTTATTAGTTAAGGCGATAACTAATCCCAAAACTCCAACGCTTATCCCTGCCGCGATGATATCTAGAAACATCACCATGTAATTCAAATAAAAATTACTAGTCGCAAACCAGTACGAGTCCGTCATGATAGCAACTAACACACCAATCACAGAGCTTATTAAAAATGCTTTTAGTAATTGTTTTATGTTTAACAGGTAAATCAATATAAAACTTAACAGAGCAGCATATGCTGTACATGAAATAATTAATAAGGTTAAACTAAATTCTTCTTCTGTTTTTTTAAATCCAAGTAATTGAGTGGTATGGAGATTGGTGTAGTTCCCTAGAATAAAATCAAACACAAACCATCCGAACAAATAGTAGGCTATGGTTCCTATTATTATGCTTATTAATAATTTCTTAGCCATTAATGTTCTTTATTTTTCGTCGCAATATGATTTCTTGTCGCTACTCATATGTTGTTTCCCCCATTTAGACATACTGTCAATGATTGGGAGTAAAGTGCTTCCATAAGGCGTAATTTTGTATTCAACTCTTGGCGGAATTTCAGGATAGATAATTCTTTCAATAATGCCATCACTTTCCAATTCACGCAGTTGATTGGTTAATGTTTGTTTACTAATCTCGGTGATATTTTTTAGTAACAAACTATGCCTGTTTCTATCGGTTCGTATCATATGAATAATACTTGGCTTCCATTTTCCACCAATAATATTCATGCAATATACTACCGGACAATTGCCTGGAGTAAAATCTTTTGTCTTTCTAACTGCTGTGTTTGCCATTAGTCTAAAATTATGGTCTATATACAATAAACATGTTTATGCTATATAATTAGACAAAGCTAATACTTTTGTTTTATAGCAATTAAAAAACAAAACAATATGAATAGAATAGCAGTAATTTTTACGATTAACACCGATAATGTTCCCGAAAATTTTCAGGACATATTAAAACACGAAAAAGAAGTGGTAGCGCAATGGAAAGACGCTGGGTATTTAGACCACCTATTTTTACTCCAAACAAAAAATGGAGCAGTATTAGTTTTTAAAGATATTGACGAAGCTAAAGTAAATCAACTTATGGAAACATTACCTCTTTATCAATACAAGAAATCGATAGAGGTATTGCCGTTGATTAAACAGTTTTAAGAAAACTCTAGTATGAATATTTTCTCTTTATACTTAATTAATGTGTCATAATTGAGTTAGTTTTTCTGATATTTGAACTTTAAAAATAAATCAAATAAAAGTAAATGGACTCCTTATCGCACATAATTATTGGCGCCGCAATTGGCGAAGTGTTTTTAGGTAAGAAGATAGGGCGATGGGGGATGTTATTAGGATCCCTTGCGAAAAGCGTCCCTGATTTTGATTTATTTGTGACTGGTTTAACAGATCCTCGCGCTTATATGTGCGACCACAGAGCTCACACACATTCCTTATTTATAGAGGCACTTTATGCTATACCTATTGCTTGGGTGTTAGTGAAACTATTCAAACAAAAAGTGTCATTTAAACGCCTATTTATTTTTTTACTAGCGTGTTTATGGGGTCACTCGCTTTTAGATTGGTGTACGAATTTTGGCACTCAATTATTACTGCCTTTTACCAACGAAAATTATTCTTTAAACACTTTGGCTATTGTTGATTTATTATTTACGTTGCCCATGTTTATCATGGTTGTAATTGCTGGTTTTTATAGAAAAAATGAGACAAGAAGATATAAGTTATCACGAGCCGCTTTAATATATTGCTTTGCCTATTTGGGATTAACCTTTATTAATAAAGTGCAAGCAAACAGTTTGGTTGAGGATTCAATGGCGAAAAATAATATTCCCGCAACTGAATTCATGACTAATCCAACCATGCTAAATAATGTATTATGGTATGGAGTAGGGAGTAATGATAGCACCGTTTTTATAGGAGAGTTCAGTCTGTTACACAAGCAAAATCCTATCACATGGCATAGCTATCCACGTTATCAATATTTAATGCAGCAATGCAAAAGCAAAAAAGATGTGGAAATATTAAGATGGTTTAGCGATCCCTACACTATTGCACAAACTAATGGCGATACGCTTAACTTGTATGCTGTAAAATTTGGTAGAACAAACATGCAAGAAACCGAATTGCAAAAAACATTTGTGTTTCATTACAAACTCTATCAAAACAATGGTAAAGAAATGATGGGCATGGAACAAGCCAATGAAAAGAACATGAATTTTAAAAAGAGCTTTACTGATTTGTGGGAAAGAATTTGTGGTAGGAGATATTGATGGATTTTAAACAAAAAAGGGTTAAAACATTGCTTTAACCCTTTTTCATTTATCCGTACCCTATGGGTTGGATTTATCGAACTTTATTGATGATTTTCAAGCGATTAGAGTACTTATGAATTCGCTTCCTCGGATAACCTAAACAGCAAAATTTATAATTTGGTTTAAGTTAGATTAAATTTGAAAATATGTGAAATACAAAAATTATTAAATTTCAAAGAGGAATCACCACGGGTGAATATTACCATCAAAATTTAAAAATTTGCCCGAGTCTGCAATCTTTACTTTTAATAAGATGTTCTCGATTAGATTTTTAACAGCTTCTTCGGTTGTAAATTGTGCTTTTAATCCTCCCATGTCGGTTTGAACCCAACCGGGATTTACATTAATTGAAATAATATTGTCATTTTTAAGCTCATTTGCCATTGATTTGTTTAAGACATTCAGTAAGTTTTTACTGCCAACATAACCATAATGACCACCAAAAGTCAAATTTGATACTGATGCTAACCAACTAGAAATATTAATTACAATAGGCTGCTCGCTTTGTTTTAATAATAAACGAAAATGTTTGATAATTAGCAATGGAGCAATGCTGTTTATATGTATGACTTCCATTAGTTCTTTAGCGTCAAGGCTATCTAAATAAAACGCTTTTGCCATTCTTGATTTATCAGAGTAATCTTTAGGGTTGATTCCTGCATTATTTATTATCACATCAATATGCCCAAACATTTCATTTGCCCATAAAGCAATTGCCTGAATTTGATTTTCATCTGTTACTTCCAATGCTTTAGGATAAATCACTAATTCTTGTTCGTTTAACCTTTCAGCAGCGTCTTGTGCTTTTTCTAAATCTCTGGCAGTCAAAATTACTTTGTAGCCAAGTTTACCTAATTGTCTGCACCATTCGAAACCCAATCCTTTGTATGCACCTGTAACTAATGCTATTTTCATTTTTATCTCCTCAATAATTTAAACCCAATTTCTCTTCCTTGTCCTTGAAACATTGCAAGGTTTATCCAAAACCAAGCGAATTGCTCCATTAATTCAAATTTATCGTTGCCCCCAATATTATAACAGTCAGAAAAACCTGCATCCTTAGCTAGTTCAATCGCTGTCTGTTTGCCTTTTTCACTATCTCCTGCCACAAATAAATCAAGTGCAAGATCTCCATAATTAGAATTTTGCATATTGTTGAAACCTGTTGTATTAAAGCACTTCACAACATCTTTTGTTTGCGTATTATCTAAAATTGCATCCGTTGTGTGCCTGTATCCTTGAGGGCCTCTATTCATAACAATATTCATTGCATCAATAATAATTTTACCTGTAGTGTCACCCAAAGATTTAACGACTTCAACAGTTGATGGTGCAGGTGTTGATAGTAAAATTATATCTGATTTATTTACAGCTTTATCTATGTTGTAAATATTGGTATTGGGGTTAGACAAAAGCTCTTTACCTTTAAAGTTGTTTACATCGCGAACACCTAAATTGATTTCGTGACCTTTGTTTGCCCATTTGGTGGCTAATGCACCGCCAACATTCCCAGTGCCTATGATTGCTATTTTCATGAGATTATTTATTTGGTTTTAAATCGTAAATACTTCTGACATCTTTAAATTCCTCTTCCATTTTTAATTTCAGATCAATTAACTTTCCTGTTTTTACATCAAACACCCATCCATGAATTTTCGGATATCCTGTTTTATACCATGCTCTCTGAACGTGATCTATTTTGATAATGTTAATACACTGCTCCCTTACATTCAACTCAACCAAACGATCAAATCTTTTTTGTGTATCTGTTATACTGTCAAGTTCTTCTCTATGAAAGCGATATACATCGCGTAGTGTTTGTAACCAACTGTTCAATTGGCCCATATCACTTGGATTTAAAGCCGCCTTAACACCTCCACATTCATAATGACCGCAAACAATAATGTGCTTTACTTTTAGATGCTCTACTGCATACTGCACAACAGAATTTACATTATTATCGGTGGCGATTACCTGATTAGCAATATTACGATGAATAAATACTTCACCGGGTTTTACTCCCATCAAATCTTCTGCAGTTACTCGACTATCAGAACATCCGATATATAAAAACTCTGGACTTTGTCCTTTTGCCAATTGTTCGAAGTAGTTAGGATTTACAGATATTTTGTCTGCAATCCATTTTTCGTTGTTTTCAAATATTCTATTGAAATTCATAATTATTTTTCTATGTGATTAATTTTTTCGGGAATAAAATACATTGCTGGAACTACCAAAAATAAGAAGAATGAAATATAAACAGATTGTATACTTACAAATGCAGCCGCCAAATAAATGGACAGGGCTACTCTGTTCTTGTTCCTTATTTTTAAATGTGATTGCTTGTTGATGCTGTCATGTAGCAAGTTGTTTTTGACAACATAGTTTCTAAGCATTGTGAATGAGGATGCAGCCATAAAAAAGATAATCCCATAAAAGCATGATGCTTGCCAAAGCATTGGATTGGCGCCTATAAAATTTGTTCCGAATGGAATGAAACTCATCCAGAACAATAAGTGAATACTATACCAAAGTAGTTTTCTGTCGGTATGTTTTATCTGATGAAATAACTGGTGATGATTTACCCACATAATAGAAAGCATTAAAAAACTTATGGCATATGAAAAGAATTTTGGAGCCAATTTTATTAACTCGACCCAAACAGTCCTATCGGTAGGTAACTCCTGTAATTTCAAATCAAATATCATTACAGTAATTATGATAGCAATTACGCCATCACTAAATGCCTCTATTCTGCTCGTTGGTATTTGATTTAAATGGCTCATTAATATAAAAATCCGTTTTCAGCTTCTAATTTTTTAGGTATATCCATTTCACCTAACATCTCTTTTAAATCTCTTTCAATTGTATTACACATCGCGGTTAATGGAACATCAGTAATACGGTTTTCAAATGGGGCCTCGTTTACTTCGCCAACTTTTCCAATAATAGCGAACACAAACGAAATGATAATTGAAACTGGTATCATCAAATAATCAATATTCATTTTTGTGAAATCACCTATCAATGAAAAAGGGAGCAGCAAAATGAATGTGAAAAGAAATACTCGTGTAAAGTAATCATATTGCCTAAGTAGAGGTGTGTTTTTAATACGTTCACATCCACCCTGATGATTTGCTAAAGCCAAGAGTTGGCCTTCCATTTGAAAGCTGTCAAAACCACCAAGAGTTCCGTTTGCCATTGCTTCGTAAACTTTCTTCCCGGAAATAAGATGAATGTAATTAGGCTTGTTTTGAGATTTAGTTAAATCTTCAAATTCTCTTTCGTTTAGGAATGGATTTAAATCTTGCCAATTATCTTGTTTTCGCAAATGCAAACGCAAAGCATGAACCCAAGCAATAAGCTTGTAGATCATTTCTTTTTTAAATTGTTCGCTACGCTCTTTATTAAAATTTGGTTGGTGTGAATGGCTGTCGGTAAATGTGATGATTAATCTTGCCAAGACACGACTGGAGTTAATAATACCGCCCCAAAGTGTTCTAGCTTCCCACCAACGGCTATAAGAGCTGTTATTGCGAAATGCAATGAATATTGCCAATGCACTTCCTAAAATTGCTGAAATGGAAAATGGTAAAGTAATAGCAGTAATACTCTGTCTATGTAGCAAAAAAACAGTTACTGTTATGATAACTGCAAAGGACAATTCAGTTTTTACATACTGAATTACTCTTATGGGATTGAAGTTTCTTTTTAATATCATCTTTTAAAATTCGTGTCTAATAAATCCACCTACATTATAGATCTTTGTAAATGTGGAGTTTCCTGTTTGGTTAAAGTCTGAACCGGCACCAAATTGATACCCTTTAATTGAAAGTCCTAAGCGTAATCGCTGCGTAAAACTTAAGTTATCTATACTGTTTGTTGGAAAAGTATTTCCAGTTTCAAACTGAGTGTATAGGTTCAATTTGCCCGAAATTTTTGGGGTATATCGGAATAGAAGAAAGAAATCTAAGTCTGGATTTGAAAGCATTTCACATACTAACCAAGTAAAAACAGTCATATTTTTGCTGATGTGAGCATATTGAATCCCTGCCTTGGGATATACGCCCCAACTTAATACTTGCCCAACCAAAACAGGAGAAAACCCTCTTAATTTTGGATGGTTGTATGAAATAGCTTCCGTGAACCCAAATTGCGGTAAATTAGTTTTAGTTGTCAATCGGTAATCAACACTAGTTCTGTTTCTATTAAAGAAAAGCCAACGAGAGTTTTCTTCTTGCTTGTTTTTGAAGAATTTGAAAAACATGATGTCAACCGTTGTTTTTTCATTTCCTCCAAAAATTTCAACGGGTATTTGTGACTTTACAGAACCACAAATTGAAATTAAAATTATGATTAATAGCTTTTTCATTATTTTATTAAATAAAAGCAGGTGGAGCCAAGCCCCACCTGCTTAAAATTTACTTTGTAAGCATTTCAACTACCAATTCAGCAGCTGCTGCACCTGAATTTTGTTGTTGTCCAGTAATTAAATTTCCATCTTGAATAGCATAAGAAGAAAATGGCGCAGCAACTTTAAAAGTTGTTCCTGTAATTTTCTTAGCTTCATCTTCAATTCTGTATGGTTGAATTTTTTGTCCAACTGCTTTATCTGCAAATTCTTCTTCAGCATTAGCAAAACCAGTCCATGTTTTACCTTTTACCAAAAGTTCACCATTAGCTTTTTTAGCTTCTAATAATAAAGTAGTAGAGTGGCAAACTGCTGATGCAGGTTTTCCTGCTTCATAGAATGATACGAATAATTTTTGCAAGTCAACATTACCTTTAAAAGTATACATTGGACCTTGACCACCTACTAAGAAGATTGCAACATAATCACTTTGCTTAACCTCTGTCAACTTTTTTGTATTCTCTAACATGGCATTGAACTCTGGTTTTTGCATATATCCTAATGAAATGATATCGTGGGCAGAATATCCACTAGCATCAGTTGGATTTGAGTATCCATCCATCATTAATTTACCACCTTCGGTTGAAACTAATTCAACTTCATAACCAGCTTCTTGAAAAACTCTTAATGGATGAGTTAATTCAGCAGACCAGAAACCGATAGGCCATCCTGTCTGTTTTGAAGTTGAAGGTGAACTTACAACCATTAAAATTTTTCCTTTAGAGGGTGCACCATGAAAATGCACATAATTGTTTACTTCTTTTACTTTTTCCATTTTGTTGTTTTTAGTTGTTTTTGAATTTTGAGCTAATGCTTGGCTACTAAATATTGTAATTGCCGAAGCGATTATTAATAGTGTTTTTTTCATTTTTTTGAGTTAAAAATTATTCCACAAAATTGTAGCTTCTTGCATGAAAAATGAAGAGTACAACCAAAAAGTGTTATACTAACTTTTAGGTTAGTATGTGGTATATTTGTGTGTAAAGAAGTAATTTTGATTAAAAAAGAGAATCATGCCTGATTTTATTTACGACAACAAAATTTATTATAATCCTGTTGAGCTTGCACTTCGTTTTATTGGAGGTACATATAAAATGCCTATTTTGTGGCGATTAAATCAACAGATGATGCGTTATGGTGAGTTAAAAAAAACTTTACCACACATCTCGCATAAAACTTTATCAGTTCAATTAAGACAACTTGAGGCAGATGGATTAATTGAAAGAAAAGTATTTGCAGTTGTTCCGCCAAGAGTAGAATACACAATCACAAAAGAAGGTAGGAAAGCAATTCCTGTTATTGAAACAATAAGAGAGTTTGGCAAAGTCATTATGAAGGATAAGGGAATTAAAGAAGGAAGTCCTATAAAAGCTATAAAAATCACAAAATAAAAACTTCTTTAATATTTTTTCAATATTCCAAAGAGTGAGAAATAGAGGAGAATTACTCTGGTTCTTTTACTAAAAACATTTTTAATCTCTCTTCCTCTTTAATTGTTTTTTGATAATGCTCATAAAACAGAATTGATAGGGTTTCAAGACTAGCAATTGTTTCTTCAGCCATTTCACTGTGTAATTTTCAAATCCAGGATAAGATTTCAATTCGTCAATACTTAATCGTTTTTAGGTTTTGTGGTCATGATTTTTTAGTTATATCAATTATATATGTTAAACAGTCCAATCTAATTCTGCAAAAATATACTTGAAAGAACATATTGATTTCACTTTTTCAGTGATAATTTTTTTCAGAGAACAGATATAAACTCCCCCAGTTTTTCTAGCGATTCAAATAACCTATTTTCAAACTATCTTTTTATTGTAAGCCAAATTTTCTCAGCAGGATTGAGTTCAGGGCTATATGGAGGTAAAAAAATAAGACCAATATTTTTTGGTATTGATTGTGATTTAGCTCCTATGGAACGCACCATTATCAAGTACTACTATTTTAAACTCATTTGGGTGCTCCATTGAAAATTCATCAAGATAAATTTGAAAGTTATCAGCGTTACAAAAAGGGAG
>JBEIPP010000222.1:0-4248 GCA_040376995.1 Flavobacteriales bacterium | reverse complement strand
TACACAGCTGCTAACATCAGCTATTTGCTATGGCTTTTAGTTTTGGCAATTGAAAAAGAATTAGATAATTTTATTTAAACAAACCGCGAACGTGTTGAGCATTTCAAGCTATAAAAGCCACACCAAATAGCTTAACCGTTAGCTGCAAGCGTTAAAAAATGAAGACAATATTACTAATTATACAAATCCTAATTTTCACTATTTCTAATGTTACATATTCCCAGAAGCTGAATGTAACATCAGATTATTCAGGACATTATATTTTGAATGATAAAAACAAAAACCGTAATGGAACCATAATGATTTATGCAGAATCGGATAGCACTTTATTATTTTATCTTGAACTGAATTCAGGAAAACCATCTTATAATATGGGAAATCTCTACGGAAGAATAAATATTAAAAATACAGTTGGTGAATACTTAGAAAACTCATTAAGTATACAAAATCAATGTAAACTATTATTTGAATTCAGTAATAATCAATTAACTATAAATTATTCGGAGAATAAAAATGATTGTGGTTTTGGACATTCAGTTTATGCTAATGGTACATATAAATTGAAAACAATAATTTCAACAAATTATTTTCAAGACTTAGAAGGCAGAAAAGTATTTTTTAAAGAGACATCTCCAGAAGATTATTACAAAAACTAAATTAAATAACGCCTGCAGCTAACAAGGTGTATGCGCTATGGCTTCGAAAATAGTTTTAACTTAATAGTATAGGAAAGCCACAGCGCATACACAGACCGTTAGTGGTAATAGCTGCGAGAGACAAAAACTTCAATGGACAAATTAAGTCTTAAATATAAATTAGCTATTATCCCTAAAGACACCATTCTTTTTAGAAAGGCGCCTGACAATGGAATTTACGAATCAATGTATTTTAGTTTTAATTCAAGTGGAACTTATAGTTCTGACTTTAATTCTGGACCAACACAACAATGGAAAACAAAACAAACTATTATCTCACGTTTTATAGTAAAGGGTAAAATTTCTCCGCTCATATATGAAAATGATTTAGAATATTGTTACCACCAATTCTGCGGTGAGGACAAGTGTTATTTAGACGTGAAGCATCGTAATAATCCTAAATGCAAAGACTTCTTAGCTTATTTGAAAAAAAATGGAATTGATAGTTGGGTGACATCTGTCCATAATGGCACTGATGTAGAATTACATTTGTTCACGGAAAACAATAAAAATTTAATTCAGTTTAAACAAAATGTAGACAATGAAAAAAATAGAATCATAGTAAACAAAGATTCTTTTAATAAAGTAATTTTATTAGACCTAAAAGATTACATATAGTTCAAGTTATTAATAGGCAGACACGAAAGCTGTGTTTAAACTAAATGGCAGCTACAACCACTAACAGCGGCTAAAATATATTGGCTGCATTCTGCTTCTAATGAAAATTTGTTTTACATTTGAAGTGTGGTTTCATAAGATAATCTGTGCTTCAAAAGCGCCAACATCTTTTAGCCGCAATTCGTTGTGGCTCATTGCTTCAATGACGATTGAGTTACCAAAATCAAGACTAAAGGACAGTTAACTGTGACACGACAAACCATTCTGACATTTTTACTAGCTGTCTTCCAGACTCATTTTTTTGCATACGGACAGACAATCAATTTTGACAAACAAAAAGTCAGTGGAGACATTCGGCAGCTAATCCAAAGCACAAATAGTGTTGGGACAAGTGTGGTCATTACAAATGCAGACACCATAACATACTTCGAGGGATTCGGAAATGCTGACTTAGAGAAAAATACTTTAGTAAATGAACAAACACTGTTCGGGCTTGGATCAATTACGAAGACGTTTACTGCCTTAGCCATTCTAAAGTTGGTTGAGGCTGGGAAACTGAATCTAAGTGACAAGGTATTAGACTTAGCTCCAGAGTTACCTATAACAAACAAATGGGAAAAAGACTTTCCCGTAAGAGTTTATCATCTCTTAGAGCATACTTCTGGATTTGATGAGCTACATCCGAAAGACAAGACGATACCTGTAGAGAATGACGACTTTCCATTGTTAGACGGAATCAATATTGTTAAAAATTCACTAAAGACTCGATGGCAGCCAGGAAGCCGACACGCTTATTCAAATGTGGGTTATCTTGTGGCTGGATATATTATCGAAAAAATAGCTGGACAGAGTTATAACATTTTTATAAAGTCTGAAGTCCTTCAACCTTTAGGAATGAATCAATCCACAATAAAGTTGGACGAAATCAATGCTGACTTATTAGCTAAATCTTATTCAAACAATAGAAAAGTACGACCCTATGAACATGTTTTCACCAGACCGACAGCATCAATATTTAGTTCAGCAAGGGATATGAGTAGATTTATTCAATTAATACTCCGTAACGGTAAAACTGAACAGGAGACTTTTTTGAACGAAAGAACTATTCGAGATTTAGAAACACATCATAGTATCAAACTCTTTCAAAATACTGAAAATGGATACAGGTTAGGTATATATCCTAGATTCTATAACGGAACAAAGTGGTTTGGACATGGCGGAGCTTTTAATGAATACAAGTCTGAATTTGAATATTCACATGAACTTCAACTAGGAATTTTCGTAGTCTCAAATGGCCCGAATGCTACAAGAACTGTTAGTAGCATTCTTGAAATTTTACATAATCATCTTCATGGAAAGAGTATAAATAAACTCAAGGACGTGGAAACAGGTAGTAAAAATTCTTATAATGGATATTATACTTTTATAAGCCCAAGACACCAATTAATGTACCCATTTGCCGAACTATTTAACGGTGGATTTTTTATTAAAAGTAAAGACGACAAATTATTCATCTCATCAATTGACAGTCAAGATAGACAACTTTACATAACTGGCGAAAACACGTTTTCTTCCTCAAAAGACAAAGTGGGTTATCAATATATTTTTGACCCTTCCGCCAGTTCTGTATACACAAGTTTAGGCTTCACTTACGAGCGAAAATCTTTCCTACTAATACTAACACTAGGTATTCTATTAATCTCCTCAATTGTAATTTCTTTAATCTCACAGCTAGTTTTGGTTATTAGGACACTAATGACTTTTAGGAACAAAAAAAACAGGACAACGAAGGCACAGATATTATTAGAATTAAGCGCTTCAATTCTATTAATTGGAATTGTGACGTTTCTTTTAAGTGGAAGTATGGAAAATGTACACAAACCGAATGCGGTAAGTATTACCTTATTCATAACAACTGCATGTTTTCCCATTTTGACAATTATTGGGATTACATATTTGATACGGGGAAAATTTAAGGACAGAAGTGTAATAAATAAATCATATCTAATAGGACTTGCAATTTCATTGTTATTTACATCATTATATTTATGCTATTGGGACATATTTGCATTTAGGATTTGGAGTTACTAATTAAAGTGGGACAAGAAGCAACGAGCCACAACAAAATGTTTGCGCAATGGTGGCGGGACATCAAGGTATGAAGTATATTTATTCTATTACTTTTGCCCACGTGGACAGGACGCGGCTTCGATAAGCCACCACTGCGCAAACACAAACGTTAGCGGCCATATTTCAAAATAGATGAGACACCTAAGACTTTGGACAATTTTAACAATTACAATTTTCAGTTGTACCAATAAAGGCAATGGCGTTGTTGAACAAAAATTAACAGAGTGTTATCAAAAACACTTTGTAGATGAAGAACTCAACAATGCAGACCCAATTGAATATTATGAACGACTTGAATCTTATTTAATTGAAAACAAATACTTAAAAGGACGAACAAAAAAAGACTATTCAGACTTTTGGGACGACATCTACGACTCGACAAAGTATATTTCAATTAAGGAGTTTGCTAAGAAAAACGGAATGACCGTGATGACAATGAATTATCCAACAAGTAGAGGATGTTTCTACGACTTAATTAATCAACAACAAATAGACGACAATCAAATAAAATTAGTACAAGAGATAACTGACCAAATGGACAAAATTGGAAACTTCGGAGACATAGAATTAAATAATAAACTAATTCATACAATTGACGAAAGACGATTTGATAAAATAGTTTTCCGTATTCCGACATTGACGTACATGTATTTAAGAATTGAAGCAATTAATTGGGAGAAATAAGGTATGAAATACGGCCGCTAACAACATGTATGCGCTATGGCTTTGAAAATAGTTTTAACTTTATAAGACAGGATAGCCACAGCGCATACACAGACCGTTAGCAGCAAAAAATTAAATGCGG
>JBEIPP010000191.1:0-5544 GCA_040376995.1 Flavobacteriales bacterium | reverse complement strand
TAGATAAAGAAACCTTACAACGTTTATGGGTTTTAAGAAAACACTTATCTGATATGAACCCAGTTGAAGCTATGGAGTTTTTATTAAATCAATTAAGTAAAACCCGCTCAAACGAGGAATTTTTAATTGGAATGAATCGCTAACCAACCGTTATGAATATTAAAACATTTATTTATCCAGCTATTTATAGTTCGTTAGTTATTCTTGCAACATGTATTACTTTTTATGGTGGTTACATTAACCATATTAATAAAGTAACTATCATAAGTTGGTTGTTAATTATTCCATTTTGTGTATTAGCTATGTTGTATGCAAAAAAAGCAATATATGATAATAACATAGGCGGCAAAGATGCCATGAAAGAAGGTTTGAAATTTATTATTTTTAGTACACTAATCTTAGTTGTATTTCAAGCCATATTTTTCACTTTAGATTTTAAAGCATACAAAATTGATTTTATTCAAACCTATGGTGTTGAGTTGGCTAAAACGCAAATTAAAAATGGTCATTTAAAAATCACAGAAGCTGAAATCCCAAATTTAATTAAACAAGAAATTAATCAAGTCACTCTTTTTAAAGAATGCACCAGCATCGTTTTTAAAAATCTATTTCTTGGCGTTATCACTTCAGTGGTTACTGCTGTTACAATGAGAGCAAAATTAAGATAATATCACCTATCTAGTTTAATTGATTTTTAATCATTAATTAATTCCTGAAACCTTAAAAACCCCTATAATAGTAATACTATAGTTTTTTTTACAGGCACAACATCTGTTTACAAACGACTACAAATAACTATATACGAATCTAAACGACTATTAACCGATTCTTGTTTTGTGTTGCATTTACCTTTGTGTCGTCGAAAATGATGAAGCGCTTCAAAATCTAAAAACGACAAAAACTAATTTATAGAAAAGTAAAATAATTTAAAAAAAGAAAACATGATGAACACATTAAGAAACCGCGTACAGTTAATTGGTAATTTAGGAACAGCTCCAGAGATTAAAAATTTAGAAGGAGGAAAAAAAATGGCAAAACTAGTAATTGCTACAAGCGAAACATATAAGAATCAAAAAGGAGAAAAAGTAACAGAAACCACTTGGCATAATTTAACTGCTTGGGGAAATCAAGCTGCCTTTGCTGAAAAATTTTTAGAAAAAGGATCTGAAATTGCTATTGACGGAAAATTACAAAACAATAATTATACTGACAAGGATGGCGTAAAACGTTATGTAACTAACATCATCGTCAATGAATTTACCATGTTAGGAAAAAAGAAATAAATACTCAATAGTAAATTATAAAAGCCTATCTGGATAATTCCGATAGGCTTTTTTTAATCTTCATGTCCTTTAGGATTTTTTATTTTTTGCTGCTGATAAAACTCTTCTTCCTTTTGCATTATTATTTTTAAAGAATCACTAATATCTTTCTCTCCGAGCTTATCTAAATTAGGTTTACCAGCATTTACCCATGCAGTGTACCATAAACTACCTACCATTGTAATGCTTTCACGCATTCTTCGCTCAACTTGTCCTTTAATCATTAAATCATAGCGATTTGTATATTCAACCGAATAAGTTTTCATCATCACATTTCCTCTATTTTCAAAAGTATATTTTCTATCTGTAGGAAAATCTTTATTTAATATTGCTTCAAATTTCAAAACACTATCAACTGCCATGTGGCTATCATAAACTACTTTCCATGCTGCTTTAATAGGCGAATCAATAAGCTTTGCTCTACCAACAAAATAATCATAATCTTCGGCTTTTAATTCAGGAATTCTACTTTCCCAAAAACCATGAATACCTCTTTGCCCAGTTAACTGTCCATTATAATTTTCGGTAGTATGCAATGGCACATGTGCATCTGCAATATAATGTCCTAAATCTGCACTATAATGCAATATTCTATCCAAGTTCTCATCTTTAAAAGCACTCAATAATTTATAGTAATGCTTTTCAATTTGCCAAGGCACAATCCCATAAGCCATCAATGTGTCTTCAGTGTATTTTTCAATGGCGGCTTTCCAAAATTTAGGCACACTATCAAAAGCATGTTCTCCATAATGATCAATATCAATATAATGTCTGGGAGCTTCATCTTCCACAGCATAGCGTCTTTTATCAGGATCAACAGCGTGGTTGGTTATAAACTCAATATGCTGTTTATAAAATGAAACCATTTGCGGAGGCAATGTAAATACTGCCATTCGATTAATACGCTTATGTCCATAAAAACCCCATGATTGAACAGATTCCTTTGGAAGAAGGAGAATGAAACAAAAAGAAATCAGTAAAAAAAATAAAATACGTTTTAGCATAAAATGATCCGAATAAAATCGATATCATTAAAGATATTAAAATTTTTATTTATATGTCATGATTATGGCTTGCAAATAAATTAGTAATAAACTATGCATTTCCTAATAATAATACTTTTTCATTTTTTTGATTTATTTAAGAATTTGGTACTGTAAAATTAGTTTTACATAATACAGAAAAATCCACTCCTAAATTTTAGAAAACAAAAAAAAAGCCCATCCGACAACTATCAGATGGACTCTTTAAATTATAAAATTAAATTAAGCTTTTGCTTCTTGAGCAGCTTTAATTTTAGCTTTGATATTTTCTGTAGTTGTAGAGTTTGGACGCTCAATAGCAGAACCAGTTGCTCTATCCCACACTAAACTTGCTAATACACCTAGTGCACGAGATACGCCAAATAATACTGTGTAAAAATCATACTCATGCATACCATAATGTGATAATAAAGCTCCAGAATGAGCATCCACATTTGGCCATGGGTTTTTAATTTTTCCAGTTGATTCTAAAATTGGAGGTGCTACTTCGTAAACCATTTGCACGATTTCACAAATATCATCATGTTTTATATACGTTCTGTAAAAATCTTGCTGTGCTGTAAAACGAGGATCCGTTTTACGTAACACCGCGTGTCCGTATCCTGGAACAACTTTACCTTCAGTTAAGGTTTGTTTGATGTATTCTGCAATTTGTTCTTTAGTTGGTAAACCACCTCCTAAATTTTCTTTCAACTCCATAATCCAACCTAATACCTCTTGATTTGCTAAACCATGTAATGGACCAGCTAAACCATTCATCCCAGCAGCAAATGCTAAATAAGGATCAGATAAGGCAGAACCAACTAAATGTGTGGCATGCGCAGAAACGTTACCGCCTTCATGATCTACGTGAATAGTTAAATATAAACGCATTAAACGTTTCATGTCAAAATCTTCATAACCCAACATGTGTGCGAAATTTGCTGCCCAATCTAATTTATGATCTGGCTCAATATGAGCGCCATTTTTATATTTACGACGATAGATATAAGAAGCAATTCTTGGTAAACGCGCAATTAAATTCATTGAATCTTCATACACATAATCCCAATAATCTTTTTTATTTACACCTTTTGCATAAGCTTTCGCAAAAACACTTTCTGTTTGCATAGCCATAATACCTACTACAAACTGTGTCATTGGGTGAGTATCTATAGGTAATTTTTCAATCACATCAAATACATGTTTTGGAACGTTACTACGTTTTTGCCACTCACCTGTAATAAAACTAACATCTTCTTGAGTTGGCAACTCACCAACTAACATTAAATAAAATATCCCTTCTGGTAATGGCTCAGTACCACCAGGTGCCTTTGGCAAATGCTTACGCAACTCAGGAATTGAATATCCTCTAAAACGAATTCCTTCTTCTGCATCTAATTTAGATGTTTCAGTAACCATACCAATCATACCTTTCATCCCCTGATATACTTGAGCTACAGTAATTTCACCTAATTTTAAATCACCGTGATTTTTGATAATATCTTTTATTTCAGCCGCTAATGGCACCGCTTTTTCGCGAAATTTATCCTTTAATCTATCCATTTTTTATCGTTTTTATAACCATGTAAATTTATGCAGTGTATTGATTTAAACAAATTTAATTTACATTATTTTTAGATTAAGTTTCAAACTATTTAGAAATTTTGTTAGGAGAATTTCGTGACCCTAAAAACTTTTTTTAGATGGGTTAATAATGTTACTTAATACAAGACCAGCAACTAAAGAAACAGCTGTAATGGTCATTGAAAAAGCAGATTCAACTCCTTTAAGTGTTTGATTATCAACTAAGTTAGAAATACTTTGAAAACCTAAAGAACCAGGAACAAGTAGTATAATACCTGGAACTAACATGATTGAAATAGGTTTACTAATTAATTTACCAAAAATATTACTAGATAATCCCAATAAAAATGACGCTATAAAAACAGATAAATGAACCGAATTAAACATGGCGCCAAATTTTAAGGAAAAATAAGAACACCAACAGCCTAATAATATCCATACAAAATCTTTTGGTATAGCTTTAAATAAAACAACAAAACCTAAAGGCACTGTAAATAATGCAATTAAGATTGTCCAATCAGGAATTGCAGGCATAGTAACAACTGCAGGCACAATCGTAATAATTTTATCTATTTGACTCCCTACTCCAATGCCTAATCCAATCATTAATAAAGTAACCAACGTGTTTGCGAAACGGGCAGTACCTGCAATAGCATGCCCATTAACCAATTCAATAATAGAAACCGTAAACGAAAAGCCTGGTATTAAAATAATAAGTCCAGTGATTGTTGCAATATCTACCGAATAGTTTCCTAAAAACATAACCGATAATTTTGCAAACATGATAGCAAAAACAGAAGATGTAACTATTAACACCCTTCCTAAAGCTGGAATTTTTTCAGTTAAATCAATCAATAAACCAATAAATAGCCCAATAACAAACGATACCAAAATTTCGGCATAACCACCGCCAAATAAACGCGCAGCGCTGCTTGTTGAAATAGCAAAAAACAAAATTTCAATAATAGAACGATAACGTTTTTTAGTAGTTTCAATTAAATTTAATTCCTTAATTGCTTGTGGTATTTCAATATTCCCATCTACTATTTTTTGATAAATTCTATCAATATTATCAAGCTTTTCAAAATTTAATTCACCATAAGGAGCTTTAATGAAAAAAGTTTTAGGATTTTGTTTTTCACCAATATTAATCATTAAACCATTAGGCGACGAAAAAACATCTCCTTCAATTTTAAAATGATTACAAATCTTAAAAAAAGCTTCTTCCATGCGATGTGCAGGGATTCCATTTTTTTGTAAAATTTTAGAAAGCAATAATATTAATTCTATTTCTAGCTGCTTGTCTATTTTAATAGAAGAATCCATTCGTTAAAACTTTCATCAAAACTACTAAAATTGTTTTTAACAAAATTTCTTCACTTAAAAAGCCAGTTTATCTTCTCCCGATAGCTATCGGGATGTGTTTGTGTTTAAAGCAAACATGGTTATTTCGTATTGTGATTCCTGATTTTAAACACTTTTAAAAAACAAAAAAGCCCCAAATCTCTTCAGGGCTGTGTAGTGAGTCCGCCAGATGGCGGATGAACTCCTGTCCGCCAGATGGCGGATATGAATCCGATGTTCTATCCAACTAAATTCCAAATAAACGCTCT
>JBEIPP010000024.1:0-25905 GCA_040376995.1 Flavobacteriales bacterium | reverse complement strand
ATACACCTACTAATGCCATTTGCATTAATAAGATTAGTCCGTAAAACGAATTTGGTTTTTCGTAAGACGTATTAAATGATGATAAAATAATTAACGGTACCAAGAACGTCGTTAATAATACCATTATCATCGATAAGGCATTAACGCTTACTGCGAAGTGAATCCCTAAAGATTCAACCCAAGGGCAGTTTAACATCAAATCAGCACTTGTAGGGTTGTGTTTAAATTGAAACAACACTAATAGTGATAAAATAAATTCCACAATAGATAAACCTAAAGCAACTGTTCTACTCGTGTTTCCCTTTGTAAAAAACACCAATAAGCTTGCTATAAGAGGTACAATGATTAATAATCCAACTAACATATATTTATTTACAATTTAATTATTTACAATTTTAAAATTTCTTCTACTACTTCTTACTATTTGCCAAATTCTTCTTTGCCGTTATTGCCGAGGCTGCAAATATTTTTTCTAATTCTTTAGATTCAATTACTATTATTTCAAATTCCGAATCTTTAATATTATTATACGCTTTAATTAATTCTAACCAATAAACTGACTCATCTGATTCTTCTTCTACAATTTTTAATTTATTAATAAAATCTGGTGATGATTTTGCTTTACATGCAGCTCTGTAGTTTGCTCCGACTGAAGAAGCAGAACGGGTCAATTGTTTGCCCATAACTTCATTTGCAATTGATTTAGGTAATTTATCAATTGCTTTGAAAGTTGTAAGAGCAAAATCAAATGTTCGTTTCTTCAATATTTCAGCATTTATTGCCATTTGTAAATTGTAAATCTAAAAATTGTCAATTATCTAATGAATGTGAAAAATAAAATGGCAATAATTCCTAATACCATTCCGAAAATATAAAACCCAATGTGACCAGTTTGTACTTTACGAACTAATGAGCTCACGCCAGTTACAGCACTTCCAACACCATTTACAATTCCATCCACTACTTGTAAATCCAAAAACTTATAGAATACTTCCGAAACTAAATCTAACGGTTTACGAATAACTGCTTCATAAATTTCATCTACAAAATATTTATTGTAAATTAATTTTTTGATGCCCGTTAATTTTTCGTCTTTTGCTTCAGGTAAAATATTGTTTTTAATATAAACCATGTAAGCAAAGAAGATAGTTGCTAAAGCTGCTGCCGTTGCAATAAACATTAAAGTCCACTCTTTACTATGATTTAAGATACTAGGATTTTTGTGTGCAATGATTGGATCTAAATGATGGTGGAACCAATTAGTCGTTCCCCAGAATTCTGGCAAACCTAATACACCACCAAATATTGATAATATTGCTAAAACAATTAATGGAATGGTCATCGTACTTGGCGACTCATGTAAATGATGTTCTTGCTCATGCGTTCCTCTAAATTTACCGAAGAATGTTAAGAATAATAAACGGAACATATAAAAAGCAGTAAGTATAGATGCTACTTGACCAAAGAACCATAAAGTTGGACTATGCTCATAGGTATGCGCTAAAATTTCATCTTTAGAGAAGAAACCAGATAATAAAGGGAATCCGCTTATCGCTAAAGTTCCAATTGCCATTACTTTTCCGGTGATAGGTAAATGTTTCCATAAACCACCCATTTTACGCATATCTTGTTCGCCACCCATCGCATGAATCACAGAACCAGCGCCTAAGAATAATAATGCTTTAAAGAAAGCGTGAGTAGTTACGTGAAATACAGATGAACTATAAGCACCAACTCCTAAACCTAAAAACATTAATCCTAATTGAGATATAGTTGAATAAGCTAATACTTTTTTAATGTCGTTTTGAAACAAGCCAATAGTTGCAGCAAATAATGCTGTTACTACACCAACTACTGCCACTACATGAGAAGCTTCAGCAGACATGGAGTAGAATATATTTGAACGAACTATCATGTAAATACCAGCTGTAACCATTGTTGCAGCATGGATTAATGCAGACACTGGAGTTGGACCAGCCATCGCGTCTGGCAACCAAGTGTATAATGGTAATTGCGCTGATTTACCCATCGCACCAATAAATAATAATAAAGCAATCGCAGTCACAGTTCCTTCGTTAACACTAGATGCTATTGAGAATACTTGATCGTAAGAAATACTTCCAAATGTTACGAAGATTAAAATGATTCCCATTAAGAAACCTAAGTCACCAACACGATTCATAATGAATGCTTTTTTAGCGGCATTATTATAAGCTGTGTTTTTGAACCAGAAACCAATTAATAAGTAAGAACATAAACCAACTCCTTCCCAACCCACAAACATAATTAGGTAGTTATTCCCTAACACTAACAACAACATGAAGAATACGAATAGATTTAAATACGTAAAGAAACGAGCAAAACCTTCGTCATCGTGCATATAACCCATTGAATAAATATGGATAAAGAAACCAATACCTGTAATGATTAATAAAAACCAAGATGATAATGGATCTACTAAAAACTCAAAAGGAATTTTTAATGTATCAGAATTTATCCAAGAGAATAAAGGAACAATGTGAGATTTAACTTCAGAATGTTCTAATTCCATAAATATGAGCAACGATATTACAAACGATGCTAATACAGCTAAGCTAGCTATCCAACCAGATAAGCTTTTGCTGATTTTTTTACCAAAAAATCCGTTTATTATAAAACCTAATAAAGGGAATAATGGAATAAGGGCTACTAATTTAATCATATACTTAGTTCTTTAATCTGCTTAATAAATCAATATCAATTGTTTTGAAATTACGGTACACCATCGATAAAATAGCTAAACCTACTGCAACCTCAGCCGCAGCAACCGCCATAATAAAGAATACAAATACTTGTCCGTTTGCATCGTTGTGTAAAGTTGAAAAAGCAACTAATAATAAATTAACCGCATTAAGCATTAACTCAATACACATAAAAATAATAATGGCATTTCTGCGAGCCATTACACCAACCACGCCAATGATAAAAAGTACTGCGCTTAACATGATGTAAAAATTAATAGGAATTCCGTTTAACATAGTATTTAAGATTTATGAATGTAGATTTAAGAAGTTTTGATTTAAGAGTTAGTGTTTTTT
The DNA here is from genome assembly GCA_040376995.1 of Flavobacteriales bacterium. GTDB lineage: Bacteria > Bacteroidota > Bacteroidia > B-17B0 > Aurantibacillaceae > UBA4416. Next base: position 22,828 of record JBEIPP010000024.1, on the reverse strand, counting down.
ATATTATTACGTGCTGTTTTTAATGATGATGCGAAAATAGCTGTTAGTTCATTACTTTCATTTAAAAGTTGTTTAAGTTTTTTTGGATCTTTAGTTTCACTTGTTTCTTCAATAATTTCAAACCAGAATTGTGTTTCATCTGATTCTTCTAATACAATATTTAATTTAGAAATAAATTCAGCGCTTGAACGTCCTCTTAATGCAGCGCGATAATTAGCCGCTACAGAAGTAGAAGATTTAATTATTTGATAAGAAATAACATCATTTGCTTTTGATTTTGGCAATTCGTTTATGAATCGAATTGTATCAACTGCAAATTGTTTTGTTCTTATTTTTAAATCTACTTTATCCACTTATGCTATTTCTTAAATCTAAAATCTTACTTCGCATTTATATTTGTGTCGCGTTTACCAATCATAATAGCACCAACAAGAGCTGCTAATAATAATATAGAAGCAATTTCGAATGGGAATAAAAATTCGCTAAATAATACTTTACCTAAATTTTTCACTAATCCAATTTGAGAAGAACCGCCATGCACTAATTGTAATTGCTCAGAACCTTTTAAAGCACCAACCATTACAAACAATAACATACCACCAATTGTTCCAGCAATTAATCTGGTAGCAATGTGTTTACGAGGCTCCGTATCAGCATTCAAATTCATTAACATGATGATGAATAAGAATAATACCATAATAGCACCAGCATATACAACGATATGAACCACTGCTAAAAATTGTGCGTTTAATAATAAATAATGTCCTGCAATACAGAAGAACGTTAATACTAAATATAAAACTGAGTTAACTGGGTTGCGAGTAAAAACAACCATAAGCGCGAACATAATAGCAAGGAATGATAAAATTCCAAAAAGCCATTGTGTAATTGTGTATCCTAACATATTTTTATTTAAGATTTAAGATTTTTTGATTTAAGATTTAACCTAAACCGCAAATCTGATTTATTTTTTATTTTTAATTAATTCTAAAATCTTATTTCTAAGTTCTAACTTTTAGTGTTTGTGACCTTTGTTTAATTTTTTTGCATCAAATAATTCGTTGTGTTTTAATCCTTCAACTTTTTTGAATGCTAATACTTCAGGAGTTTGGCGTTTAGAAACATCAATACGCGCATCCATTTTTTCAACCAATTTATCTTTACCGTAAATAAAATCTTTACGTTCAAATTGTGCATCAACTAATCTGTCTGTTAAAAAGATAGCTTCTTTAGGGCAAGCCTCTTCACATAATCCACAGAAAATACAACGCAACATATCAATTTCATAAGTTGCTGCATATTTTTCTTCGCGATATAAATGCTCTTCGCCTTTTTTACGCTCACCACTTGTCATGGTAATTGCTTCTGCAGGACAAGCCACAGCGCACATACCACATGACGTACAACGTTCCGCTCCATTATCATCACGTTTTAACACATGCTGACCACGATATACTGGCGCAATAGGACGTTTTACATCTGGGTAATTAATGGTAGGTGATTTCTTAAACAAGTGACTTGCAGTAATCATCATCCCTTTTGCAATAGCAGGCAAATACATTCTTTCAGCAAGACTTTGCTCTTTATTTGATACGACTACTTTTCTGTTTGTTAATTGCATTTTCAATATTTTTTAAAAATGAATGTTACCTCTAATATATTCTACTACTACTGTTGCGGCTAAATTAAATAGCGATAACGGTAATAACGTTTTCCAACCTAAGTTCATTAATTGATCGTAACGGAAACGTGGTAATGTCCAACGAATCCACATGAATAAACAAATGAAACCAAATATTTTTGCTAATAAAACTCCAAAGCCAATTAAAGACACCATGGCTGAACCTTCTGCTAATCCTAATTTCGCATAAATCTCATGCGCAAATGGGAAGTTATAGCCACCAAAATAAAGTGTTGCAATAACTGCTGAAGAAATAAACATATTGATGTATTCAGCAAATAAGTATAAACCTAATTTCATAGATGAATACTCTGTGTGGTAACCACCAACTAATTCTGTTTCACACTCAGGTAAATCAAATGGTGCACGATTGGTTTCTGCTAATGCACAAATAAAGAAAATTAAAAATCCTATTGGTTGACAAACAATGTTTGCATAATGTAAATCTTGTTCTTCAACAATATCTTTTAAACTTAAAGATCCACCAGAAGAAATAATTAAAGCAATTAAAGCAATGCCCATTGGAATTTCGTAGCTAATCATTTGTGATGATGCACGAACTGCTCCTAATAAGGCGAATTTATTATTTGATGACCAACCACCAATCATAATACCATAAACACCAATAGAAGCAACACCTAATAAATAAATCACTCCGATATTAATATCTGTAATTTGTAAATCATAGGTTTGACCTCCAATGATTACTGGTTTAGCCCAAGGCACGACAGCACTTGTGATAACAGCTGTTACCATAAATAACGAAGGACCTAAAATAAATAGCGCACGATTAGAAACATTAGGAATGATTTCTTCCTTCATGAACATTTTTACACCATCGGCAACTGGTTGTAATAAACCACCCCAACCAGCTCTGCTTGGTCCTTTTCTATCTTGTAAAAAAGCGGCGAATTTTCTTTCCCATAAAGTAGCGTATGCTGCGGATGCTAGTAAGAGAACAAAAATCCCCACGCACATAATTGCTTTGTATATTATAAATGCTGTCATATTTGATTTAAGATTTAGGATCTAAGATTTAAGATTTTTCAAACTTAAACTTTAAATTGTATTTCATGTGTTTAAATTATTTGTTTTTTAGTTGTCATACCTATCTGCCGACAGCAGGTTGTATAAACAGTTTAAATATGTAAATTTTTGTTTGAGGCAAACATGGTTATTTCATATTTTTTCTTATTGTTTTTTTGTTTTACTTCTTATTTCTAAAATCTTACTTCTTTAAGGTCTTTTATTAATATCCATAAATCCAAGTGCTTTTTGTTGTTTCAATACTTGCACTTTTAGTTCATTTAAATGATTGTAATGATTTTGAGAAATAACAGAATGACGATCTACTTTTGCAGGACCTTCAATTTTCCAATCAGAAGTTTTCTTTCTATCAAAACGGCAAGTATTGCAAATGAACTCTTCTGCTTCTCCCCACTGATCTTTACGCGCGGTTACACGTAATACTTCTTCACCTTTCATCCATAAACGTACTTTACCAGAACATTTTTTGCAATCACAACTTGCATCAACAGGTTTAGTAAACCAAACACGAGATTTGAAACGGAATGTTTTATCTGTTAATGCTCCAACTGGGCAAACATCAATGACGTTACCTGAAAAATCATTTTCAATAACGTTCTCAATATATGTAGAAATCTCTGCGGCATCGCCACGGTGCATCACACCATGAACACGATTATCGGTTAATTGCTCAGCAACTTTTACACAACGGAAACACATGATACAACGGTTCATGTGTAATTGCACATACTTACCAATATCAATACGTTCAAACTCTCTACGTGGGAATTCATAACGCGTAGTTGCAGCACCATGTCCGTATCCTAAGTCTTGTAATGAACACTCTCCTGCTTGATCACACACAGGGCAATCTAATGGGTGGTTTACTAATAAAAATTCAACAACACCTTTTCGCGCTTCTAATATTTCAGGAGAGGTGATGTTTTGCACCACCATACCATCCATTACCTCGGTGCGGCAGCTTGCTACTGGCTTTGGCATTGGATTTGGATTGGCCGTACTACCTTGCGTTACTTTAACAATGCAGGTGCGACAATATCCACCGCTTGTTTTTAATTTAGAATAGTAGCACATGGTAGGAGGTGCTACTTCAGGACCTATCATACGTGCTGCTTGAAGAATGGTTGTACCCTTTGGTACATCTATCTCAATTCCGTCTATGGTTATTTTCATGCTTGTTAGCTTAAAATATGTTTATTCTTTCACTATTTTTTTTGTAATGACTGAATTGTCTTTCGTTGTTACATCCACAAAATAAATTCCGCTTGTTAGTCCTGTTAAGTCAATGATCTCAATTTTTTTAACTGTGTTAACTGTTCTCACAATTTTTCCGTCAACTGATCTTACTTCCAATTTTTTGGTCTCAACGGTTGATGTTACTTCAATTTTTTCTTTGGTTGGATTAGGAAAAATTTGTAATGAAGTCAATTGTTGATTTGCTTTTAACCCTGTTGTATTGCTATACTCGACCACAAAGTATATTGAATTTGTGAGGGCAATATCATTCCACTCTCCAGCAATTCCATAAGGCCAAGAAGAAACCGCCATGGCTGCACCATCCTGATTTAAAAAAAAATCATCTGGCTCTTGAATACTTGCATTTGATTTTCCTCCCCAATTTACAAAGGCGCCCGCTACTGCCGTTCCATTGCCTGCACCTGCTAAACCCTGACCATTCCAAAAGTTACCACCATTATTATCATTATTGCCATCCCACTTCCAGACACCTTCATTAAAATTATCGGTTGCTCCTAACCAAACGTAAGAAGCGCCACCACCATCAACTACCGGGCTGTAATTTGCGCTTATGCCCGATGCAACAATGGCATTATACACAGCTGTTTGTTCTGCCTGATCGTTTATTTCAACTAACGAACCACCGCGTTGCACCGCACAAGCTGCGGCAGCTGTCCATGTTTTGGCTTCTTTCACTACTTCGTAGTTTGAACCATTAAAAGAAAAAGTATAAATATTAGCGGCACTTGCGCATGAGGTTTGTGCGTTTACTGTAAACGCCATTACGGCTAAAAAGCCTGTACAAAACATTTTATTCATTTTATGCTATTACTTTATTTAAACGGTTATAATGACTTACGTCTACAAATTTTTTCTTTTGTGCGATTTCAATGAACTCATGTTTAAAATGACGAATAGCTGCTGCTACCGGCCATGCTGCTGCTTCACCTAACGGACAAATTGTTTTACCTTCAATTTTGCTTTGAATGTCCCACAATAAATCTACATCGCTTTCATTAGCCGTTCCATCTAAAAACTTCTTCAATATTTTTTCCATCCAACCTGTTCCTTCACGGCAAGGCGAACATTGTCCGCAAGACTCATGATGATAGAAACGAGAAAAGGTAAATAAATTCTTCACAATACTTGTGTCTTCGTCCATAGCAATAAAGCCACCAGAACCTAACATGGTGCCTGTTTGGAAACCTCCGTCGGATAAACTTTCGTAAGTCATTAAACGAGGTTCGCCTTTAGCAGTTTTTAAAATTAAGTCAGTTGGTAAAATTGGCACCGAAGAACCCCCAGCTACTACTGCCTTTAATTTTTTTCCATTACGGATACCTCCGCAATACGCTTCACTATAAATAAATTCTTCAACCGTAATTCCTAATTCAATTTCGTAAACACCTGGTTTATTAATATGTCCAGAAGCAGAAATTAATTTTGTACCAGTAGATTTTCCTACACCAATTTTAGCGTATTCTTCTCCACCCATATTTACAATTGGAACTACAGCGGCAATAGTCTCAACGTTATTAACAACCGTTGGACAACCCCATAAACCAGCTACAGCTGGAAATGGAGGTTTTATACGTGGATTACCACGCTTACCTTCCAATGATTCCAATAACGCAGTTTCTTCTCCACAGATATAAGCACCACCACCAACTTGTACGTAGCAATCATGAGAGAAATCAGTTCCTAAAATATTTTTTCCTAACCATCCTGCAGCGTAGGCCTCAGCAATAGCTGTTTCTAAAATACGAGCTACATAAAAATATTCGCCACGGATATAGATATAAGATGTTTTTGCCCCTAATGCAAATGAAGAAGTAATCATTCCTTCAATTAATGCATGAGGAATTTTTTCCATTAAGTAACGATCTTTAAATGTTCCTGGCTCAGACTCATCCGCATTACAAACTAAGTAACGAGGAACGCCTTCTGGCTTTGCTAAGAAACTCCACTTCATTCCTGTTGGGAAACCCGCACCACCACGTCCACGTAAGCCTGATTTTTTTACTTCATCAGTTACTTGATCTGGTTGCATTGTTTTTAATGCTTTCTCTACAGAAGCATAACCACCGTGTGCACGATATACTTCTAACGTGTGTATGTTAGGTACTTTATCGTTGTGTATTAATAATTTTCTTCCCATTTATAAATATAATTTATAATTTTTTTCCTTTAAATGTTTCATTGTTGCCTGAACCTAATCCACCATTCCCACAGTTGTAGTACATGCTATCGTTTCTGAAAAATATTTTACCATGATATATGCCAAATGAATTTGAATATAAATGATAATATATTACAGAACAATTACTAAGAGATGTAGTTAAAGATGAATCTGACGGACCAGCACCAATTACGATTGTTGTGTCTTTTGAATACAAAGGACCTGGAGCTGGAGGGCCATAGGACTGTGATGTCCAAGCCCCTCTGTAATTGCCAATATATTGATCTCCCCAAGTAGGAGTTGAAGTATTAGATACCGGTTCAGAAACCGAAATAGTATCCTTCTTACAACTCATAAGTGTAATAAACAAAATAAATATGACAATTAATTTTTTCATTTCGGTTATAGCGTATTCTTATAATCTAAATCTGTATAACTTCTTAATCTACCTTCGTTTTTGTAAGTTTCTAAAATAGCATCTACTTTTTCGTAAGTTAAATTTTCGTGGTAGCTAGCTCCGCATTGCAACATTGGCGCTGTTCCGCAAGAACCTAAGCACTCCGCTACTTTTAAAGTAAACATACCATCTTTAGTTGTTTCACCAACTTTAATGTTTAATTTTTTCTCAATGTATTTCACGATGTCTTCAGCACCATTCAACCAACAAGAACTTGTTTGGCAAACTTCTAATACACATTTGCCAACTGGTTTTAAATTATACATCGTGTAAAACGATGCTACTTCAAATACTTCAACCGGACGAATCTTTAAAATAGATGCTACATAATCCATTGTTTCTGGACTTAACCATCCTCCAAATTCAGCTTGCGCTAAATGTAAGATGGGTAATAAAGCCGATTTTTGTTTTCCTTCTGGATAACGAGAAATAATGGTTTGTGCAGTCTTCATCGCTTCTTCACTGAAAACTGTTTCAGCGCGTTTAGCGTTGTCAAATTTTTGTGCTCCGTGTACTTGTGATCCCATTTATTTAAATTCTTAAATTCTAAACTAAAATTATGCGTCTAATTCTCCTGCAATTACATTCATGCTACTCATTGTTAAGATAGCATCTGACAACATAATCCCTTTAATCATTTCTGGATATGCTTGATAATAAATAAAGCATGGTCTGCGGAAATGTAAACGGAAAGGTGTTCTGCCACCATCACTAATTAAGTAAAATCCTAATTCTCCATTTCCACCTTCAACGCAATGATATACTTCTCCTTTAGGAATATCTGTTTCACCCATCACAATTTTAAAGTGATAGATTAACGCTTCCATGTTATTATATACTTGCTCTTTTGGAGGTAAGAAAAAATCCGGTAAATCAGCATGCATAGCACCTGCAGGCATTTTTTTAATAGCTTGCTCAATGATGCTTAATGATTGCCACATTTCGTGTTGACGAACCATGAAACGATCGTAAGTATCACCTTGTGTTCCAACAGGAACTGTGAATGTAAAATCTTCGTAAGAAGAATATGGATTCATGACGCGTACATCATAATCAACACCAGCTGCACGTAAGTTAGGTCCAACAAAACTATAAGCTAAGGCTCTCTCTGCTGATATTGGTCCGCAATTGACTGTACGGTCCATGAAAATTTTATTACGCTCTAATAAGTTAGAAAACTCAGTTAAGCCTTTAGGGAATTCTTTTAAAAATGTATTAATTAAATCCCACGCTTTTTTACTCCATTCTTTATCAAAACCGCCAATACGTCCAATATTAGTAGTTAAACGAGCTCCACAAATTTCTTCGAAGATTTCGTAAATTTTTTCTCTCCATTGAAAGATGTATAAGAAACCAGTCATGGCGCCAGTATCAACACCAATAACGGAGTTACAAATAATATGATCGGCAATACGAGATAATTCCATAATAATTACACGGTGATATTGTGCACGTTTTGGGATTTCTGCCTTTAATAATTTTTCTACAGTCATGTACCAACCCATGTTGTTGATTGGAGATGAGCAATAGTTTAAACGATCGGTAATAGGTGTAATTTGTGCATAAGGACGACGCTCTGCTAATTTTTCGAAAGCACGGTGAATATATCCAATTGTAGGAACGGCATCGTGAATAATTTCACCATCCATTTTCAATACGTTTTGAAAAATACCGTGTGTTGCAGGATGCGTAGGACCAAGGTTAAGCGTAGAGTATTCTTTCTCTTCGATTACTTCTTGATTAACTGAATATGTAGTTTCTTTTTTACTCATTGTTAATTTAAGATTTAAGATTTAAGATTTAAGATTTTTACTTCTTACTTCTAAAATCTGATTTCAAACTTCTTATCTTCCAAACATGCTGTCTTTTTTGTCGGTTCTAGTTTGATCCTCTAAAGGATACTCTTTTCTTAATGGAAAAATATCCATTTCATCTACATTTAAAATACGTTTTAAGTTTGGATGACCTTTAAATTTTACTCCAAAGAAATCGTAAGTTTCGCGCTCCATCCAGTTTGCTGCAGGCCACAAATCCGTAGCTGTAGGAATTTCTGGTTTATTGATGTCGAAAAATGTTTTTAAACGAATACGATAATTTTTTGGCATGTTGTGTAAATGATAAATCACACCTAACTGTTTTTCATCAGCTGTTTGCATGCCGCACAAATCTGTTAAGAAGTGAAAGTTTAAAGTTTCATCTTCTTTTAAAAACTTAAGTATATCGTGTACTTTATCTTTGTTTACAGTAAAAACAGGGTAATCGTAAAGTTGCTCTGCTGATTCAATATCTCCAGCAAAGTGTTCTTTTAATTTATTATTTACAATTTCTAAAATCTCCATAGTGATTTGAATTATTCTATTCCGTATGAGTTTAACATTTTCTTGTACTCTTCAGATTCTCTTCTTCTAAAAGATTCGTTTTGAGCCATTTCTTGGATTTTTAAAACACCTTCCAAAATTTGTTCTGGACGTGGAGGGCAACCTGGCACGTAAACATCTACAGGGATAATTTTATCAATCCCTTGTAAAACAGAGTAAGTGTCAAAAATACCACCAGTACTAGCGCAAGCACCAACTGATAATACCCAACGCGGCTCAGCCATTTGCTCGTATACTTGACGTAATGTAGGGCCCATTTTTTTAGCAATAGTTCCCATTACCATTAACATATCTGCTTGACGTGGGGAGAAGCTTAAACGCTCCGATCCAAAACGACCTAAATCGTAATGAGAGGCCATTGTTGCCATGAACTCAATACCACAACAAGAGGTTGCAAATGGTAAAGGCCATAAAGAGTTTTTACGAGCTAAACCAACTACATCTTCTAATTTTGTTGCAAAAAAACCAGGTCCTTCAAGTCCTTCAGGGCTTTTAGCGATTTCTAGTTTGGTGCGTTTTATAATTTCTTTTGCCATTTTTTAAAATTTTAAATGTTGAATTTCATTCTTCCCACTTTAATGCTTTTTTAGAAAGCATGTAGTAGAATCCAACTAATAATAAGATGATAAATGTGAATACTTCTATAACACCTAACATTCCTAACTCTTTAAAGTTTACAGCCCAAGGGTACATAAAAATTACCTCTATGTCGAAAAGCACAAATAAAATAGCCACTAAGAAATACTTAATGGCAAATGGTAAACGTGCATTTCCTTCCGATTCGATACCGCACTCAAATGAATCTAACTTAATTTTTGTTTTACGTTTTGGGCCTAACCAATGCGATGCAATCATTGTAGTTACTACAAATCCAAGCGCAACAATAAACATTAATAATATTGGTAAATAATCTAAAGGTGATGACTCTGTGTTCATAAATAACAATTTAATTATTGATTGTAAGATTAACTAATTTTAAGTAAATCGTCAAATATTCGGTCTATTTTTTTGCAGGTTAGAATGTTTAAAAACAGCATAAAAAAACCCTTAGTTTGTATACTAAGGGTTTTTTAATATTTATTGAGCTAATTACTCAGCTATAACTTCAAAGTTAATAGTTGCAGTAATTTCTTTAAATAAACGAACTTTAGCTGTATAAGTGCCTAAAGCCTTAATGGCTTCTTCGTTCATTTCAATGTTTTTACGCTCAACTTCATAACCAGCTTTTTTCAATGCATCTGCTAATTGAATGTTAGTAACTGAACCAAAAATCTTTCCAGATTCACCAGCTTTAGCACCAACTTTAACTGTTACATCAGTAAATTTAGCTGCCAAAGCAGTAGCTTCGTTACGTAATTTTTGTTCTTTAAATGAGCTTTGTTTAATTTCTTCAGCTTGCATTTTTTTGTTACTATCTGTAGCTAAAACTGCAACACCTTGAGGAATTAAAAAGTTACGACCGTATCCGTTTTTTACTTTAACGATGTCGTTCTTATAACCTAAACCTTTATGGTCTTTCTTTAATATAATTTCCATGTTGTTTTTCCTCCTTTAATTATTTTAAACCATCTGCTAAGTAAGGCATTAAAGCAATGTGACGTGCACGTTTAACTGCTTGAGATACCTTACGTTGAAATTTCAATGAAGTTCCAGTTAAACGGCGAGGTAATAATTTACCTTGCTCATTCACGAACTTTAATAAAAAGTCAGCGTCTTTGTAATCAATATATTTAATACCTAACTTTTTAAAGCGACAGTATTTTTTCTTTTTAACCTCTGCACTTGGCGGGTTTAAAAAACGTACTTCATTTTTTGCCATTTTCGTAATGTGTTTTAGGGGTTAATAATTAAGCCTCAGCTTTTTTAGTTTTAGCAACTTTAGCATCAGAAACTTTTGCGCGACGTTTGTCAGCCCAAGTAGCACCATGTTTTTCTAAAGCAATCGTTAAGAAACGTAAAATACGTTCGTCACGTTTGAATTGTAATTCTAATTCAGCGATTTCTGTTCCTTTTCCAGAAAAATCAACTAAGTGGTAAAAACCAGTTGTTTTCTTTTGAATAGGGTAAGCTAATTTTTTTAAGCCCCAGTTCTCTCTGTGATTAATTTTTGCTCCCAAATCCGTTAGGATTTTTTCAAACTTTTTTGCGGCCTCCTTTGCCTGATCTTCAGACAAAACGGGAGTTAAAATGAAGACCGTCTCATAGCGTTTTTCCATTATTATTTATTTTAAATTAGGGCTGCAAATATAGGCTAATTATTTGATTCTGTTGTACTTTAATAAAAAAAAGCTCAAAAACCTAGCAGTTAGATTTATTTCTTATGCATAAGTTACTGAAAAACAGTATTTTATGTTCGTTTTCGAAAGTGTTAAAAAATAGAGAAATATCTTTGTTTAAATCTATATTTTGAGAATTATTGACATTGTTTAACTTTATGTTCAGAGCTTTTTTAATAAATTTAGGTTGTTGAAAAATACACTGATACTAATAAATTGGATAGGTATTATAATTGTATCTTTTGGCTGTTATAAAACTATGAATTTCTTTATCTCCATCATATCCTCTCTAAATTTTTTTACACAGCTTCCTCCTGATAGTAATGAAGTTTTTGACCCATCATTCGATATTAGGCAAGATGTTAGGTCTGTAAATCATTTTAAAACAAACGAAAAAATGGATTTTGTGTTTAATACTCAAATTTACCAGTTAGGTTGTGACACTATGACAAATGTCAAATTTTGGAGAAGTATCATGAATCTTCATAAAGATTCTGCACTATTTAATACCCCACATACTAGAAATGTTTTAAGTAAAGCACATATTAAAGAATGGGAAAGCAAAGATTTAGTCAAAAAATCGTGTTACAAAGACAGTCTTCGTAATTGGTATTGTTTAGATGATTCGGCTCGAATATTATTAACTAACGGAAAAAGTTTTTTTTATGATTTTGAAAAAGCTTCCGCAAATTTTCACAAAGGGATTAACAATTTTATTGCTAATGGAGTAGATCCCTGGTATGCGCAAGCTATTTTAATGATTGAGAGTCCTAATAAACTTCAAAAGTCAAATGTAGGAGCTTATGGCTCGTTTCAGTTGATGAAAGATGTTGCTCGTTTATTCGGATTAAAGGTTAATAAACATATTGATGAACGAGCAGATTTTGATAGGTCGGCATATGCAGCATCTAGTTTAATTAAGAAAATATGTATCCCAAAAACCAAAGAAATTTTAGATTCTTTAGGTATCACTAATTATAAAGAAAATGAATTATGGTTTAGGTTATTAGTTATGCATTCGTATCATGCTGGGGCAGGTAATGTAAAAAAAGCCTTATTTTCTTTTAACCCAACTCAAGGTGATATGAATTTAATTTACAAGCTATGGCATACAGAAACTAAACATTTTAAATCAGCCTCTCAAAATTATTCTCAATTAGTTTTAGCGGCTATGTTAGAAGTAAATGAAAAGTTTGGATTAGCCCCTCAGCAACTTATAGTTGATCCCATCTTAAATGAAAATGTTCTGAGGTAATTTTACGCACTAAAAAAACTCTATTAACTAATTTAAAAATTGAATTTTATTTGAAAATTGAATTTTATTTGATTTTTACTTTACATTTAGCTTATTAAAATTACTACTCTATGAGAATTCTAATTATTGAAGATGAAAAATCATTACGTGAAGACGTAGTTGATTATTTAACTGAGAATGGATATAAATGCGATTTTGCAACTACAATTAAAAGTGCATTACAAAAATTGAGTGATGTAGTTTACAGTTGCGCTTTAGTGGATGTGGGTTTACCTGATGGATCAGGAATTGAAATCGTTGAATATATTAAAAAGAATAACCCTGAAATGGGAGTAATTATTGTAACTGCTAAAAATGCTCTTGAAGATAAATTAGAAGGATTAAAAATTGGAGCAGATGATTATTTAACTAAACCATTTCATTTATCAGAATTAAGTGCACGTATTTATTCTGTTCTGCGTAGAAGAAATTTTGGTGGTAAAAACTCTTTAGTTTTTGATGGATTAGAAATTGATACGACTGAAAAAAAGGTTATAGCAAACGGCACTCAAATGCAATTAACTAAAAAAGAATATGAGATTTTAGTTTATTTAGCAAGTAATCCAACACATCTTATTACTAAAGAAGCCTTAGCCGATGCCATTTGGGGAGATAAAGCCGATATGGCTACTTCATTTGATTTTGTTTACAGTCAAATCAAAAATCTAAAGAAAAAATTAAACGAAGTAGATTTAAAAAACTATATTAAAGTTGTTTATGGTATGGGATATAAGTTTAAGGACTAGTTCTTATTCATGAAACTTCTTACTAAATCAAATATTTATACAACTATAACTACCGTACTGCTTTTTGCAATGGGTGTTTTTATTGTGTATCAAGTTATTCTTATTAGATTAGATAGTGAAGTAGATAAGCAGTTATTATCCGCAAAAGAAAAAATTGTTAAGGGGCTTTATGATGGAATATTTCCTAATGAATATCTTGCAAACATTGGACAAAAAATTTATGTAAGAAAAATTGAAGTCCAAACAATTTTTGGCAACCAATTTATTGAATATATTGAGAAAGATCCTAAAGACCCATCTAGCGACGGAGATATTACACAACGAGAATTGGTATTTCAAACGGCTGTTAATGGAAATGTGTATGAAGTAACAGTATGTAACTCTTTAACAGAAGGAAGAAAAATCGGAGACTATATTGCGGTTGTAGTATTAATTTTTTTGGTGGTATCTGTAATTATTTTATTTTTACTAAATAGGTTAATTTCAGCATTTATTTGGTCTCCTTTTTACGATACGCTTACTAAAATTAAAACTTGGAATATTAAGAAAAACGAAGTTTTAAATTTTAAAGAAACCGATATTGATGAGTTTCATTTATTGAATGATACTGTTAAAGATTTAACATATCAAATACAGGCAGATTATCACAATTTAAAGGAGTTTACCGAAAATGTTTCTCATGAAGCTCAAACACCTTTATCTATTATTAGTACAAAATTAGAGCTGCTAATGCAGGTAGATAATTATAACGAAAAGCAACATAAATTATTAGTTCAAACCTATAACGCTACTCAGCGTTTGTATAAACTTAATGAGGGTTTAATTTTATTAACACGTATTGAAAATAAACAATTTGTAGAGACAAGTGCCATTGAATTAACCCAAGCATTTGATGAGAAAATAGAAGTATTAGAAGATTTTATCGAAGCTAAACAAATTAAAATTGAGAAACGTTATAATAAACAAATTACCAAAGAGATTAATCCTATTCTATTAACTATTCTATTAAATAATTTATGCATTAATGCTATTAAATATAATTTAGATGAAGGTGGAATTATTAAAATTACGGTTGATGAAGATTTTTTTTCTGTTGAAAACACAAGTTATATTGATAAAATTAATCACCAGTTTTTGTTCGATCGTTTTAATAAAAATTCTATTTCTGGTTCTTTAGGGCTTGGGCTTTCGTTAATTAAAAAAATTGTTGATTTTTATAATTGGCAAGTTACTTATTCGCATAAAGACGGAATACATAAATTTAAAATTTATATGTAGTTTCGTTGTCTAAAACTTAATCATGACAACTTCTATTTGGCACAAAGAGCCTGATTTATCAGAAATAAATTCTTTAAATAAAAACACTTTAGGGGATACTTTAGGTATTGAATTTATAGAAGTTGGACTAGATTATCTTATAGCAACAATGCCAGTTGATGTAAGAACCAAACAACCATTTGGTTTATTGCATGGAGGAGCCAATGTAGCTTTGGCAGAAACATTAGGGAGTGTGGCTTCATTACTTGTAGTTAATAGGGATGTTTTTATTGGTGTTGGCGTAGAAATTAATGCTAATCATATTAAAGCAGTTTTATCAGGAAAGGTTAAAGGCATTTGTACTCCACTTAATATAGCTGGTAAAAATCATGTTTGGGATATTAAAATTTATAACGACATAAATGAATTAAGCTGTGTATCGAGATTTACATGCACTATTATTCCTAAAAGTAAATTTGTGTAATGTTAAGATATAAATTGATTTTACTTTTTGCGTGTTCTCAATCCTCATTATTTTCTCAAACTAAATTAAAACCAGGTTTTGACGCAAAAGAATTTTTAGATGTTTTGCATTTAGAATGGGCGCATCAAGACAGTGCCAGTAAATATGCACCACCTGCTTTACCATTAAATTACAAGCGCGTATATCGTTCGCCAGAAGTTGGATTAAAAAACAAAGTTGATTTTTGGTTAAGAGATGATTCGGTTGTTGTTATTTGTTTGCGCTATACTGTTGGAGGCACCAGTTGGTTAGAAAATTTTTATAGTGGATTAATAAAAGCACAAGGCTCACTAAAATTAAATGATACTACAGTTTTTAATTATAAATTTTCAAATGATGAAAAAGCATTTGTGCATCATGGGTGGGCAATTGGAACGTGTTATTTAGCGCCGTATGTGGCACAAAAAATAAATGAATATTATAAAAAAGGAGTTAAGGAATATATTATTGTTGGGCATAGTCAAGGAGCGGCTTTGTCATTTTTAATGAGATCGTATTTACAGTATTTACCTGATTCTATTCTTCCTAAAGATATTAAATATAAAGTGTATTGTAGTGCTGCTCCTAAACCAGGTAATTTGTTTTATTCTTATGATTTTGATTTTATTACCAGAGATGGTTGGGCTTACCGTATCGTTAATACAAATGATTGGGTTCCACAAACCCCGTTTTCTGTTCAAACTATCAGCGATTTACACCCTACAAATCCTTTAGCAAAACGTAAGCAATTAATGAAAAGAAGATTAAAAAAACCATTAGTTCGCTTATATGTTAATCATGCTGTAAAAGATATGGAAGATGCCGCTCGTAAAACCAATAGAAAATATCATAAATACCTTACTAAACGTATGGGAGTATTTGTAAAAAAGTCGCTCAAAGAGTATAAAGATCCCAATATTGAAAAGAGTAACTTTTATATGACTACAGGAGTTCCTATAATATTGCAGCCTGATAGCTCCTATGATGAGAAATTTAAATTTGATGGAGTAAATGTTTTTTTACATCACATGTTTGAACCATATATATACTTAACAGAACGTTATTATCTAAAAAAATAATCTATTTGTCCCTTAATTTTCGCCAATTAACCATTTTTATAAACGTTTATCTAAAATCTGTAGTTTGTTTGGCAAAATCCGTTAAATTAGCCCTCGATTTTTAAACTAAACCCCGTTATGAAATAATTATTCCATAACACCATTAAAAAACAATATAAATCCGTTATGAAAAAACTAGTACTATCAATTGTATTATTATCGTTTTTATTTCAGCCAATTGCCAAAGCCGATGAAGGTATGTGGTTGCCAATGCTATTAGGTGAACAAGTATATGCCGACATGGTTAAAAAAGGCTTAAAAGTATCTAAAGAACAGCTTTACAGCATGAATCAAGCTTGTATCAAAGACGCTATCATTATTTTTGGAGGTGGTTGTACTGGTGAGATTGTAAGTAAAGAAGGATTAATTTTTACCAACCACCACTGTGGCTATAGCGCTATTGCTGCAGCTAGTTCAGTAGATCATAATTATTTAAAAGATGGTTTTTGGGCTAAATCAAAATCAGAGGAGATTTATGCTCCTGGCGTTCACGCTCAATTTTTAGTAAAAATTGTTGATGTAACAGATAAAGTAAACGAAAAAATAAAAGATATAACTCCTTTAGAGTTAACTCAAAAATTACCTGGGATTTTAGCTGAAATGGCTACAAAGGAAACAGAAGGTTCTATCTATGAAGGACGTATTTCTTCTATGTTTAAAGCAAATCAATTTTTATTATTCGTTTACGAGCGATATAAAGATGTTCGTTTAGTTGGCACCCCTCCTGAGAGTATTGGTAAATTTGGTGGAGATACAGATAACTGGGAATGGCCTCGTCATACAGGTGATTTTTCAATTTTTCGTGTTTACACAAACAAAGAAGGAAAAGCAGCAGAGTATGCAGCCGATAACGTGCCTTTAAAATCTAAATACTCTTTACCTATATCTATTAAAGGGGTTAAAGATGGTGATTACACGATGATTTGGGGCTATCCAGGTAGTACAAACCGTTATGAAACTTCTTATGGTGTTAAATTGAAAACAGATATCGAAAATCCTTCTTTAGTTAATTTACGTGACCAACGTTTAAAATTCATGTTAGAAGAAATGAAAAAAGATCCTGCTATTAAAATTCAGTTAGCTGGAAACTATGCAGGTATTGCTAACTATTGGAAGTTTTTTGACGGAGAATCTAAGCAATTACTAAAATTTAAAACTTATGAAGAAAAACAAGCTAACGAAGCTGCTTTTTTAACTTGGGCTAAGGGTAAACCCGAATATGAAAACTTATTTAATGAGTATGGCAAAATTTACGATGCTTGGCGTCCTTATGCCAAGCAACGTATTTATTTGACAGAAGGCATTTTTGGCTCCCCTTTAATTGCATTTGCATCATCTGTTCAAAAACTGGATGCTACTTTAAGTAAAAAAGATGTAACTAAAGAAGAAATTGCTAAAGTTGTTGATGCCGTTAAAATAGCTCGTGCTAATTTTATTCAAGCTGAAAATATAACATCAGATAAAAAAATTTTAGCATTTGTAACGCAAGCATTTTATAATGATATTGATGCAACTCAACATCCTGTAGGTTTTTATGCAATGGTAAATAGTAAGTTTGGAGATTTAAAAGCTAAAACTACTTATGAGGCATTTTCTAATTATGTATTTAGTAATACAGCATTTTTAGATAATGCCAAATGGGATGCTATGATTGCTAATCCGGATACGGCTTCTTTACATAAGGATCCTGCTTTTATAATAGCAAATGCTTTTAACACAAATTTCAATTCCAAATACGCAAAATTGTTTACTGATTTTAGTGCTCAAAATTTTGTTTTAGGAAAGTCTTATTTAAAAGGTGTTTTGGAAATGAATAAAGGCAAGAAAATGTATCCTGATGCTAATTTTACAATGCGTGTTAGTTTTGGTAATGTGAAATCATATTCTCCTAAAGACGCTGTAAAGTATAGCCATGTTTGTACTTTATCTGGTATTTTAGAAAAATACAAACCAGGAGATTATGAGTTTGATGCGCCTGTTAAATTAATTGAATTAGCTAAAGCAAAAGATTTTGGTCAGTATGCTGATGTTAATGCTAAAGACATTGTAGTATCATTTATTAGTTCAAATGATATTACAGGTGGCAACTCTGGTTCGCCAGTAATTAATGCAAAAGGAGAGTTAATTGGATTAGCATTTGATGGAAACTACGAAGCATTAAGTCATAAAATTAAATTTGATAAAGAATTGAATCGTACAATTAACTTAGACGTTCGCTACCTATTATGGGTAGTAGAAAAATTAGGTGGAGCTAATAACATTATTGCTGAATTAGATTTAAGAAAATAATAATTTATAAATGAAACGAAAGCTCGATTTGTAAAATCGGGCTTTTTTTCTGCTTTATATTCATCCCAAAGTGTTGTATATTTGATATAAATAAATTTTATGAACTTTTTAGCAAAACTTTTTATTTCAACTTTTGCCGTATTAATTACAGCCTTTTTTTTAGATGGAGTTACTATTAGTCAAAATCAATTTTTAAGTTTTGATTCTGCTGAGATTAATAAATTTTTAACTGCGTTTTTAGTGGCAGTTGTTTTGGCATTTCTAAATACTATTGTTAAACCTATACTTACTATATTATCATTACCTATTACATTCTTCACCCTAGGATTGTTTTTATTAATCATTAATGCAGTTATTATATTATTTACTGATAAGTTGGTAGATGGATTTAAGGTAGATGGATTTTGGACCGCACTTTGGTTTAGTTTAGTATTATCTATTGTTAGTTCTATTTTAGAGGCATTTAGTGGCAATAACGAGACAGAACGCCGTTAAAAAACGTTAACAGTTCAGATTCTCAACGATTTACTTTGTTACATTTGTTCAAATGAATAAGCATAATTTAGGTATTATTTCGGTGTTAGTTGGTATTGCACTTTGTGCTTTAATTGCTGTTCAAATTTATTGGATTAAAAGTTCTATTAAATTAAAAGAAGAAGAATTTGAACGTTCGGTAAAAGAAGCTTTGAAATCAACATCTAGCAAACTTGAAAAAATTGCCACAGCTAATAAAATTGCAAAAAAAATTAAGTTACGTAAACAAGGAGTGAGAATTACTAAGCCAGGATTGGTAACCGTTGGTAATCCAAGTGGCAGCGATGTTCAGGTTCGTATTTTCGAAGAGTTAAGCACAGATTCTTCTGGAGTAATAACCAGTAAAATGTCTCAAAAAGAATTTATTGGCGATTCCGCTAATTCTCATAATCATTTTTTGCCGTATGAATTATTAAATGTCTCTCAATCTACTTCTAAAAATATTGAAAGTTTACGTGATGAATTGTTTCAAACTAAAACAGAAATCGTAAATGATTTATTCGATGAATTAATTAGTATCAACGTTTATAAAGATTATAAACCAAAAGTAGATTCCTTAATGTTAGACACCATTCTTCGACAGGAATTATTAGCAGAGGGAATTACTACTAATTTTGTGTACTCAGTATCTAGTCGTTTATCCGATTCTAAAATTAATGGGAACTACAAGGAAGCTCAAAAGAATTGTGATTCAACAGGTTGTTCTATCAAAATAAACTTATCACCTAATAATGTATTTGTTACTCCTCAATATCTAAGTGTTCAATTTCCAAATCAAAAAAATTATCTTTTAAAAACCATGTGGATGATGCTTGGCGTTTCTGTTATGGTTATTTTAATTCTCATTTTTGCGTTTTATTATACCATTGCCACTATTTCAAGGCAAAAGAAATTATCTGTTATCAAAAACGATTTCATCAGTAATATGACGCATGAGTTTAAGACACCAATTAGCACTATTTCTTTGGCTGCTGAGATGTTGAATGATGATACTGTAACAAAGACTCCAGAAAAACAACAGCGTTTCGTAAAGATGATTAGAGACGAAAATAAGCGTTTAAGTATTTTGGTGGAAAGCATTCTTCAAACTTCTATTTTAGACAAAGGAGAGTTTAAACTCAAGCGTAGCGATATTGATGTTCATGAAATCATCAATCAGGCTATCCAAAATACCCAACTTTTAATTGATCAAAGACAAGGTACTATTACTAAACAACTAGATGCCCTTAAGTGTTTAATTAATGCGGATAAAGTGCATTTGACTAATATTATATTTAATTTGATTGATAACGCTATAAAATATACAAAAGACAGCCCGAACATACTAATTACTACTAAAGATACGTTAGAAGGAATAGAAATTAGTATAAAAGATAATGGAATTGGTATTAGTAAAGAGAATCAACGTAAAATTTTTGATAAATTTTACAGAGTTCCAACTGGTAATGTACATAATGTAAAAGGCTTTGGATTAGGGCTTAGTTACGTTCTAGCTGTAGTAGAAAAGCACAATGGCACAATTAATGTGGTAAGTGAATTAGGAAAGGGTAGTACTTTTAAAATTATTATGCCTTATAAAAATGTAGATTAAAAATAAAAGATACATACAATTATGGAAAATGTAAAAACACAAATATTATTAGTAGAAGATGATCCAAATTTAGGAACATTATTACAAGAATATTTAGAAGCAAAAGGGTTTGAAACAAAATTAGCTACCGACGGAAAAAAAGGCTTTGATGCATTTTGCAAGCAGGAATTTGATTTATTATTATTAGATGTGATGATGCCAGTTAAAGATGGTTTAACATTGGCAAAAGATATTAGAGTGACTGATAAAAACGTACCTATCATCTTTCTTACTGCTAAAAGCATGAAAGAAGATACAATTGAAGGATTTAATGCTGGAGCGGATGATTATATTACCAAACCTTTTAGTATGGACGAGTTATTAGCTCGTGTAACGGCTGTTTTACGTAGAAGTAACAAGCAACGCGTTCATAATACAGAAGACGTAAACTTTAGTATTGGAAACTATACATTTAATTCAGATACTCAAGTATTAATTCATAACGGCGCAGAGCAGAAATTAACGACTAAAGAGAGCCAGTTAATGCGTTTGTTATGCGTTCATAAAAATGACGTGTTAGATAGAAATTTTGCTTTAAAAACCATTTGGCACGATGATAATTATTTTAACGGTCGTAGTATGGATGTTTATATTGCTAAACTTCGTAAATACTTAAAAGACGACTCTAAAGTAGAAATCGTAAACATTCACGGCAAAGGATTTAAATTATTAGTTAATTCATAATAGATTAGCTATTTCACTAAAAAGTGGTTTATTTTGCATAAAATAAACCACTTTTTTATTTTGTACACTCCTCAACATATTTCTAAAATAATCAATGCTAATTTGGTTGGAGATTCTAATCATAGCGTTCAGCATTTATTAATAGATAGCCGCCAGTTAACCGAGCCAGCTCATAGTGTTTTTGTGGCTTTAAAGTCCGAAAGAAATGATGGACATCAATATATTTTAGGTTTAATAAATAAAGGAGTAAAGGCATTTATTGTACATCATATACCTGAAAATTGTGTTAAACTTCAAGATGATATTTGTTTTTTAATTGTTAAAGATACATTAAAGGCACTTCAACAGCTAGCAACCAATCATCGTGAACAATTTAATTTACCTGTGATTGGAGTGACAGGGAGTAATGGTAAAACCATCGTTAAAGAATGGTTATATCAATTATTGAAATCTGATTATAACATCGCTCGTAGTCCTAAAAGTTATAACTCACAAGTGGGAGTTCCTTTATCAGTTTGGCAATTAAACAATAATCACACTTTAGGAATTTTTGAATCAGGTATTTCTGAAGTGGGAGAGATGGATTTATTAAGAGAAATTATTAAGCCAACGATTGGCGTATTTACTTCGTTAGGAACCGCACACGATGAAGGATTTAAAAATATCTCCGAAAAATTAAAAGAAAAAATGCAACTCTTTGCTCATTGCGAAACAGTTATAGTAAATGCATTATCATTTAAGCAAGAGCATTTGGAACTTGTAAATCAGTATACATTTTTAATTTCTAAAAGTGAACAGGCCACCTTACAAATTTTAGAGATTGAGAATTTATTTACTCATACGTTTATTGTAGCAAAATACAGAGGCGAACAAATCAGTATTAATATTCCATTTACAGATTCGGCAAGTGTGGATAATGCCATTACTTGTTGGGCTACATTATTGCATTTAAATATTTCTCAACAAGACATTGAAAAACGCATGTTGTTATTACAAGCTGTAGCCATGCGTTTAGAATTAAAATTGGGGAATAATAATTGTGTTTTAATTAATGATTTTTACAACTCAGATATCAATGCGTTGGAAATTGCCTTGCATCATCAAAAGCAACAACATCGTGGAGGAAAGAAGGTAGTGATACTTTCGGATATTGAACAAAGTGGTAAATTAAGTTGGGAATTGTATGAACATGTTTCTAAACTCATGGCACAATTTCATATTGATACGGTTATTGGAATTGGTAAAGAAATATCATATCAAAAAGAATTGTTTGAAAAAGACGCACACTTTTTTAATGATACTGAAAGTTTTATTAAAGAAAGTAAAACTAATCCATCACTTCAATTTCATAATGCTATTATCTTGTTAAAAGGAGCGCGCAGTTATGGTTTCGAAAACATTAGTAAATTATTACAACAAAAAAGTCACGATACGGTTTTAGAAATCAACTTAAATTGTTTGGTTCATAATTTAAATTTTTACCGTTCACAAACCACAAAAGATACCTTGTTGATGTGTAT
>JBEIPP010000180.1:0-6220 GCA_040376995.1 Flavobacteriales bacterium | reverse complement strand
TCTAACCATTTTTTTCTAACATCAAGATAATTTCTAAGGTAAATATTGAAGAGATTTTGAAATATTTTATTTTCTCTTTCAATTTCAATTTCAATTTCAATTAATTTTTTTTCATCGTATCTAGATGCATCAATATTTGAAAGAATTAAATGAAAATCATTAAAAGGTGTATTTTTTTCACCTTCTTTAATTTTTTTATTGTAAACTAAGTCAATAATCTCTAATAATGTAGCCCAATTATGCTGTTTTACGGTTCTAAGTTGAATTTTAATTACTTTGCCGTTTTCGGGCTCATCAATATACAAATGAATGCCACTATATCCATCGTATTTATTATCTTGGTTGTAATTCTTTTCTCTTCTTACGTTGAATTTTTTCTTAAGATCTTGATATACTTTTTCTACTGATGATTGAGATTATAAAATACATCGACATCATCCATCAATATCCCACATTCTATCTAATTCTCTTCCTGGCTCTCTTTTGAGTTTTGAGATTATAGATTCTAATCTTTTAATTCTATAAGTAACAATAGGAAGTTTGGCTTTATTTAGTTTTTTAATTGTCATACTGTAAAGGTACGAGGATTGCGATATTATAAATAAACTAAAAGAAAAAAAGGACTTTTTTGAACATAAAAAAAGCGCCTGTTAGCTTACAAGCGCTTTTTGTTTTTATAAATAATTTTAGTTATTCAACATCACTGGCATCACCAACATTAATACATCTTCAGCTGGATTTGCTTTTTGAGTTGGCACAATAATACCAGCACGATTTGGAGCACTCATTTCAATAGTGATTTCGTCACTTTCTAAATTAGTTAACATCTCTAACACAAATTTAGAGTTGAATCCTATTTCCATGTCTTCACCAACATAAGTACACATTAATGTTTCGTGCCCTTCATTAGCAAAATCTAAATCCTCAGCAGAAATAGTTAATTGACTACCTACAATTTTTAAACGAATTTGATGGGTTGCTTTATTTGCAAAAACACTTACGCGACGAATAGCGCCTAAGAAAGATGTTCTATCAACAGTTAATTTATTAGGATTTTGTTTAGGAATTACTGCTTCGTAATTAGGATATTTACCATCAATTAAACGGCATACCAAATTAATATTTCCAAAACTGAAATAAGCGTTGGTTTTATTGAATTCAACTTTAACAGCATCATCAATTCCTGCTAATAAATTTTTTAAAACATTTAAAGGCTTTTTAGGCATGATAAAAGAAGCGGATGCTCCAGCTTTTGCATCGTTGCGCGTGTAACGAACTAATTTATGCGCATCGGTTGCAACAAAGATAGAGTTCTCATCATTGAACTGGCAGAACACACCACTCATTACAGGACGCAAATCATCGTTACCTGTAGCAAAAATTGTTTTGTTGATAGCGTTTCCTAATACATCGCTTTTGATGATAACAGAAGTTGCAGATTCTACTTTCGGTAATTTTGGATATTCATCTCCATTATGACCAGTTAATGTATAATCACCAGTTTCAGTTTTTAATTTTGCGCTAAATTTTTTATTGTCAATAATAAAAGAAATTGGTTGCTCAGGCAAATTACTTAAAGCTTCTAATAATGTTTTTGCAGGTATTGCTATATTTCCATTTTCTGAAGATTCAACTTTTATACTTGTAGTAATGGTAGTTTCCATATCACTAGCAAAAAGTGTAAGCGTGCCATTATTAAGGTCAAACAAAAAACAATCTAAAATAGGAATTGTATTACTAGAGTTTAATACTCCACTGATAGATTTTAAATGTTTTAATAAGGTAGATGATGATACTACAAAGTTCATATAGTTAGTTTTTAATCAACCAAATTTAACGATATGAAACCTGTAACTACGTCAAAAATGGATGTATTTATAAACTACTTTTTAACATTATTTCTGCGGCAAAAAGTATCGGTAAGTTTGCAATATTTTGCCAAATACATAGAACTGAGCTACACCGTATTCCTTGCCATCATTATATTTCACAAACAGTCTATCAGGGTCGTATTTATAGTTTACACCATATTCTTCGTTTTTGCCTGTAACAACTTGTTTGTGATAAAATTCACACACATTGTTTTTTTCATTTCTGTCGGTAATAGTTAATGTAGCAAATGGAATAGCTGATTTTGATAATGAGTCAACTAATCTATCTTTTTTATCTAATACAAATTCACAGTTTACATTTTGAAAATAAGCGATATACTGTTTCATGCTAGATTCGTCGAAAGGCAATGATCCTTTTTTTGTTTTTAATCCAAAACGTTGCATACTAAATAAATCAATTATAAACGAGCTATCAGGCATTTCATGTAACTCCAATTTAATTTGTTTAATTTGAGGAGGTCTGTAATTAATTAATAAACGATCTCTCCAATCAATTTCATCTGTGTTATAACGAGTAGATAAAAAGCCATCAAATCCAGGTATATGAGTAATAAATGGTTCTTCGTAATTTTCGCCAGTTTCTAAATTCGTTAAAATCATATAAGTGCCTAAATGATCTTGTGTTGGATGACCTACGAAGTATTGTTTTACTTTTTCACCCTTACTATAAATCTCAATTTTTGTAGATTTTGAAGACATGATTTTAATAACAGAGTTCTTCCCATTTTTTGAAACTGGAGACCGAACTTCTACTGATGCAATTGTATATAAGAGTAAATCAATCACATCTGGTCTTACATTATGTTTGCCATTTAAAATCCAGCGACCATCCTTTTTCTCAACTAAAACTTGCCTTCCATCTTTATCTGCCAAAAATATTTTATCTATTGATGCTGTGTCTTTATATTTAAAGCTACTTGCTTCTTTATCAATAGTTGAGGTTTTTCCTTTGTTTTTGTATATATAAATTGAAAGTCCTGCAAGAGCAATTAATACTGTAAGTAGGATAATGGTAGATTTTTTCATTTAAAAAAATTAAAAATTCGAAATTAATGACTGTATTTTTTCTTACGGATATAATATTGAATTAATCCAAAAAATATAATTAATATCAAAGGAATACCAACATTAGTAAATTTCCATTTAGTAACTTGAGTAGCTGTTTTCTTTTTATCAAGTAATCTTAATTTTACTTCTCTAGAACGTAATTGTAATAAACCTTCATCATCTAAAAGATAATTCATGCAGTTTAATAAAAAAGTTTTATTTGCAAATTGTTGCTTGGTATACACGTCGTAACCAACAGGAAAAATCATACTCGTATTTCTCTGATACTCGTTTTTAGCAATATCTCCATCTGCTACAATAATCATTTTTGTTAGCTTGCTTTTTTCTTTAAAATCAAAAACGCTGTCTTCCAAAATTCTTCTGGTAATTCGATTTTTGTAATTTGATTCAAATTGACCTTCTAATAAACAAGCTACATTTTGAAATGAATTATTATACTGACTTTCATTTGGTTTTAATTTAACTTGAGCTGCTAATATTCTTACTGGAGTTGGTTGAGTTTTTGTATATCTTGATGTTTGTAATAAAATAGTTTTTGTTACATCTTTAGCATACACTGTATCTAATGTTCCAATATATTCTGTCCTGATTAAATCTAAATTTTTAACAATAGGATGATTTGACGATGGTAATAATAAAGGATAGTAATTCCAATAAAATGGTTTAAAGTCGGGTTGGCCCATTTTAAAGCCAACATTTACTGGCACTTGAGCAGATTGTAAATCTTGAACTAGAACAGGATTTAAACGGACACCATATTTAAATAAAATATCGTCTAGGTTTAAATCATTTTTAAATCCAAGCGAATAACCTCTTGTAGTTAAAGTATCTCTGTTAACATAAACAGGATCAATTAACCATAATACTTTACCACCATGCATGATGAATTGATCAATAATAAATTTATCTTTTTCATCAAACATTGAATCAGGTTGAGCAATTACGATAGCATCCGCTCCTTTTAAAGCATATAATTTATGATTAATATTTACTCGAGACACGTTATAATATTCAGCCACCGAACGCATGAAATCAGCTCCGCGAATAGTATCTAATTCATCATGTCCTTCTACAAATAATACTTCAGGTTTTTTTAGTAAAGTGGTTTTTCTGATAGCATTAGTTAAACCATACTCCATTTCTTGAACAGAGTTATTTATACTTTGTTCCGCTTCAAAGCCTAATTGACGCTTATAAATTTGCCAAACACTTTCTTTACCTTTATAAGTAATAATTGCACCTGGCCATATAAATGTTTCTGATACTTTTTGAGAACTTCTATCAACAATTTGTTCAGGCATAATACCTTTGTCGTACAATTGTTTCTCTATTTTATCAGTTTCTTCTTTATTTTGATTATCCAGAGGGTTTATTAATTCATACTCTAAATTGCCATTCGAATAAGCTCTAAATTCATCTAGTAATTCTTTTGTTTCGTTTTTTAAACGAGTAAAATTTGGATTAAAATCTCCCTGTAAATAGACTTTAATATAAACCACATCGTCTAAACTTTTTAAAAGTTTGCGAGATGATTCGGAGAGAGTATATCTTTTTTCAGAGGTTAAATCGAAACGTTTAAATACAAATGAACCTACAAAGTTTATTAAGATAACAATGGTAAGAACAGCCACAAGGATGACTATATCTTTTCTTTTACGTATGATTTTTTTTTGTGTCATATTACCACTTTCTGCTTTCTAAAACGAGTTTTGATAATAAATTAAACAAGCCAATAATGCTTACAAAATAAATCACGTCACGAGTATCTATTACTCCACGACTCATGCTTATATAATGATCGTTCATGCCAAGTCCTTTTACAAAAGCATCATATTTTCCAAATACACCAGATGAAGCGATAAAATCGAATCCAACATAAGTTATAAAGCAAAGCAGTAAAGCCATAATAAATGCAATTACCTGATTTTCTGAAATGGCAGAGGCAAAAGTACCAACCGCTACAAATCCTGCACCTAAAAACAATAAACCAATATAAGAGCCCCACATGCCGCCAGTATCAATATTACCTTTTGGATAACCTAATTGATGAACTGAGTAATAGTAAATTAAGGTTGGAAGTAAGGATACAATAACTAAAACTACACCAGCAAAGTATTTGGCTAAAACAATTTGTAACTCAGTTAAGGGACGAGTTAGCAATAACTCAATAGTGCCTGTTTTTTTCTCTTCTGAAAAACTGCGCATTGTAATGGCTGGTATTAAAAACAAATATACCCAAGGGGCTAATATGAATAATGGGTCGATATTGGCAAAGCCGTTTTCTAAAACATTAGAACCAGCACTTTCCGTTGGAACTAGCCACATAAAAGTACCAATACCTGTTATAAATACACCAATGGCAATATAGCCAATGAGCGAACTTAAAAAACTTCGTATTTCTTTAATTAATAAGGTAATCATACAGAACTCAAAAATAGCAATAGATTTTAAAATATACTATTATCTTGCATTATCTCGTTTTATTTTAATGTTTTTTTTGTTGTAAGGCATAAATACAATATTCAATACACGGTTATTAAAGAAAATAATTTGCCAGAAAACAAGCACCCTCACTTATTAAAAGATGAGATTATTGAACTTAAAAACAAAATTTCAAAACGAAAGTATCCTAAAAGATTGAGACTTGTAGCTGTTTGGGACGATGAAAACAAACAGGTAATAGAATTAATTACAAATCAATTGAAATGGTTTGCAAACACGATTACAGAGCTTTACAAGAGTTGTTGGTAGGTAGAAATATTTTTCAGAGACATTAAACAACTACTCAATATAAAATCTTTTATTGGCACTAGCCATAATGCTGTTATGATACAAATATGCACTGCTTTAATAACTATACTTGTTTTAAGGGCATTAAAAGCGATGCCAAAATATGGCTGGAACTTATCAAACCTTGTAGCTTTTATTCGTTTAAATTTATTTGTAAAAAATAGATTTACAACACTGGCTCAATAATCCTTTTAATGAAACAGATGTTGGGAAAAATCAATCAGAAAATCTATACCAAGGGTTACTTTTTTAAATTAACTAATTTTATCAATAAAATCAATACCTTTAGAGCACAAAACTAAATGTTTAGGACGCTATTGATAAGTAATGAGACCGCTGCAAAACTAAGCCATTCATTTCAATATTCTTTTTTATGAAGATTTTAATAAATTTTAGTTCAACATTTTAGAGCTTATTTTATCAAATTTTATTAGTTATTTATTCAAATCTCGTTGCTTTTTATTGTTTTA
>JBEIPP010000210.1:0-4640 GCA_040376995.1 Flavobacteriales bacterium | reverse complement strand
TAATACACTTCCATTAGCGCAAGGAATAAAATTTGATTTTTAAGATTCGAAAAAGACAATATGTTTGGGAACTTCCAATAATTCTAACTTTTGGTAAATTTCATTCATACAATTATCTTTTACGCTATCACTATTTACGAATAATTCAATTGAAGCGGCTATAATGGTGCCAGACAAGCTTGCTTTGGCATAAATAGTTGCTTTTTTAACTGTTTCTATTGATTCAATTTTTCTTTTAATGCTTTCTAAATTTACATTCACACCTCCAACCTGAACAACTTGATCAATTCTTGATTGTACATTAAAACATTTCTTGTCTAACTTAATTAAATGATCCATTAATGGAAATTCAGTACAATCATATTTTCGATATATCTTATCATTACCGATAAACTCCCAATAAGAAAAAAGAGTAAATGGTTTATTGGGATTAACCCTCCACCCAACTCCAGCTGTTTCACTCGATCCATATATTTCAGTTATATGAAATCCTGATTTTGTTAAGGATAGATATAACTGATCATTTAATGGAGCACCTGATGAAATTCCGCGAGCATTAATTGTTTTTCTATTTAACGACTCATGAATATAGTGCCAACTAAAAGGCGTTGCAACGATTAAATCTGATTGATTAAAGACGAGAGAATCAATTTGGTTCATATTAACTACAGGAATATTCCAACTATTCGGAAGTACTATAGTAAAAAGGAATCCATATATATGATTAGCTGGTACAAGACTGATGATTCTTTCTGGTCGTTGAATAATAGTCTTCAAAAAAATTATTTCGCTATTTAGAGAATCTATTGAATGAGTAATCAATTTAGCATTTCCACTAGTACCAGAACTTTTAAATGAGATGTGTTTATCTTTCTCCTTTCTTGCAATAAGAATTTTGTTGACCCAACCATCAATTAATATTTCTTTTAATAAATTTGGCGGCTTCTGAACATCAAAAAGATGAAAAAAGGAATTTATGTATGCTGATAATTCCACTATCTGCATTGAACTTAACCCAAAATTATACTGCAAATCTTTCAGCTCAAAAAGTTCGTCATAACCCCTTTTAGACAAATCAGGCGTTATTTTCTGTATAAAGTCAATAATAATTCTACGAACATTTTGCTCTGTCCAAAACATCTCTATGAATTAAATAGGTAAACGGATGGAAAATACAGCTCCATGATCATTTTCAACCTTGATAGTGCCTCCATGAGCAACAACAAATTGTTTAACGATAGCTAAACCCAAACCTGTGCCACCAGACTTACCTTGTGTTACAAATGGATCAAATAGTGTTTTACTAAGTGTTTCTGGAATACCTGGTCCATTATCACGAATTTGAATTAATGCAAATTGGTCTTCAATAGAAGAGCTAATCTGAATAGTAGGATTAGGAATTTTTTTGTCTTGCAATACCTCTGCAGCGTTATTGACTAAATTGATTATTAATCTTTTAAATTTACTCTTATCACATTGAATCTCTTTAGGGATATTAACATCAAGTTGAATGGTCAGTTCTTTAAATTCTTTTGCAACTACAGATAATTCAATAGCCTCGCTTACAAGTTCTTTTAAATTTAATGCCGATTTTGTAACAGGTGCTTCTCTAATAAAATCCATGAAATCATCCAACATTTCAGATGCTTGTTCAGCAGACTTATTTAAAGCAGGCAACCATTCACTTACAATGCCATCTTCTCGCATGAATTCTGTAATAATTGGAATATTTTTAATTGGTGAACGTAGATCATGCATTAGCATGCTGATGGCTTTACCAGCCGCAGAAAGCTTTTCTTTTTCAAGTAACTTTACTTGTAACTCTGCATTTCGGATTGCTTTAGCTGCATTTTGAACAAATAATTTTAATAAGTATAATTTTTCCGTTTTTAGTTGAGTACCTTTTTTAAGTGCAGCAAAAACAACATAGTCTTCTAACTTAGCAAAAATAATTTCATTTGACTGAATTAAATTTTCAGTAGAATTAAGAAAGATTTGGTCAATTGTTTTTTGGAGCAAAGAAGGATTCACTTTTTCCTCCATAGAACCAATTGAAAATATTTTTTCGTAAGAACCATCTTTATGCATTTTTCCTAATAATGCTGTATCGGTTTGAGAATAAGCAGCTAACTGGTCAAGGATATTTTTTAGCAAAGGATTTAAATGGTTCTCTGAAATATTTATATTAGAAATGGCATCTATGAGTTGCTCCAAATTTCTCAATTTGTTATAATCATCAGTAGCTTTTGTTGCTAATTGAATAATTTCCTCGGAAGCATAGGGTTTACAATGATACCCTACATTTTGCCCAGCTTTTGATACAATGTCTTCAATTGATGTATCACTATAAGCTGTAACGAAAATTATTTCTGCTTTCGTTTCTATTTCTCTGATTTTAGTTGCTGTTTCCAATCCATCCCAACCTGGCATTCGCATGTCTAAAAAAATTACAGCATAAGGTATTCCAAGCTCAATGCTTTTTCTTACCATTTCTAATCCCTCTGTGCCATTACTGGCTTTTTCTACAGTAAACTTTGGAATATTACTGCTCCTATGTTCAATTGGCAATTCTTCTTCATCAAATAAAATATTCGCAGCATTGTCTACTAGTTCATTCGATTTCACTCGTGGAACTAAAATTTCTTCTATATTATCACGAACCATTTCTTCATCATCAATTACCAATACTCTTGTATTTATTTGCACATATTTCATAATCAAATATTTAATATTATGGTTACAGTTGCTCCCTTTTCGAATCCCTCACTTTTTAATTCTAATAAACCATGATGACTTTCAATAATAGATTTACAATTGATTAATCCCAACCCAGTTCCAGTTTCTTTTGAGGTGAAACCTCTTGAAAAAAGACTTTCAGCAATCTTTTCATCAAAGCCAAGACCAGTATCAGTGATTTTGACTATTAATTCCTTATCGTTGCAAACAATTGAAACAGCAATTTTCTTTGTTGAAGCTTCAAAAGAAGCAATACTTTCAGCTGCGTTTTTAAAGAGATTTAAGAAAACCTGCATCAACCTAGTTTTATCCCCTTTAATCATTGGTAAGTGTAGGGGAATATCCATCTGGAGTTCTATATTTTTCTTAGTAAGTCCAGGTAAAATCATTGCTACGCTGTCGTTTATTACAGTACGTATATTCACCAGTTCTCGCTCGCTAGATTGTTGCCCTTTTATGTATTGACGTTGAATAGTCAATATATCAGATATATGAGCAATAATACCCATCTGCTCACTTATGATTGAATCGGCCTCTTTAACTTTTCTTTGTTCATTCTCAGCAATTCCTCCAATCATATCTATCATTGCTTTAGCTTTAGTTTCTCCAATTGCAGTTCCAAATTGCTCCTTATTTTT
Source organism: Flavobacteriales bacterium (assembly GCA_040376995.1). GTDB lineage: Bacteria > Bacteroidota > Bacteroidia > B-17B0 > Aurantibacillaceae > UBA4416. The sequence goes on along the minus strand of JBEIPP010000210.1, from coordinate 1,266 downwards.
ATCTAAAAAACCAAGTAAAGATTTTAATTTATCAAAATCTGACTGAGTAAGGTGCCGCTTAATTCTATTAATATAAGAACCAAAGCCAACAACTGCATTACCAATATCGTGTAATATTCCAGAAGCCATTTCAAACTTACTTTGTTCTATTGCTTTTGCTTGGAGTGCTTCTCTAATTTGATTTTCTTTTTCTTGCAATTCTGTAATATCATCAAAAACAAAACTGATGGTGTTTTCATCTACTTTATAAATAGAATGATAAAAATATTTGATTAAAATTTGACCATTTCGATTGATATCAATTTTATGATTCTCTTTATGAACAATAGGACCCGATGAGGCCTTGAATTGATTAATTCTTTCCACTAATTCCGGGGCGATAATTGAAAGTAATTCTAACATACTCGTCCCTGAAACCTGCAAAATCATAAACAAGGGCATAAGCAATTGAACACCTTTGGCATTCATTTGAACAATGGTCCCTTCCAAATTTGTTTCAACCAATCCAATAGGAATTTGATTAATGATTGAAATCATTTTTTGTACCTGGTGTTCACTACTTTGTTTATCCATCATTCATGTAATTAGTATTTATGCACCAACATATACTGATGACTATAATTAAAGGATTTTAGCAACCTAAGCTTCACTTTTGTAGGTGTAGTCACATAAGTAAACAAATAATCTAAAGATTCGTCTAATTCTGTTTGCTTGTATTTTTCTGCTACCATAAAATTATTTGTGCATGGAGCAATTTGTACAAAGAAATTTTTACCCTTGGCCATTTCAGGATCTACACCCGTGATTGCAGACTCTTGTTTATTGTAATAAACCACTACCCCATCTAAATTCATTTTTACAATGCCATAGGGTAGCTCATCAAAAATCTCATTAGGTTGTTGTTCTAACCAAGCAAGTAAATCTGTAGAAGAAAATAGATTATGCATACAACTGTTTTAAGATATAAATGACAATTATTTTGCCATTCCTAAAGTTACTACTAATTGAATGCAATTAAATCATTTAAATGGAGTATGCGCTACTTCAAAATGTCGAAAAAAATGTAGTGATAAAACTACACCAAGATTGATTGATTAGTCAATACTATTCCCTACAAAGTTGAAATTGAGGGTAAACTGATGAAATACTTTCTGCTGGTAAAAGCCAGTTGCATAACGAATATGTAGTTTCTTATGCATGAAGCCAGCTCCAGCAGTCAATCCGTTCAAGCCACTGGTAGTGTTGAATATATTCAGGTCTTGTCTT
>JBEIPP010000144.1:0-7920 GCA_040376995.1 Flavobacteriales bacterium | reverse complement strand
TGAGTTAATTGCAATTGACCACTTAGTTTAGCATTGTCTTTTTCAGAACCAACCAACATACGATTGTATTTATCTAGTAATTGATCATTTACTAAATTTAATTTATCGTATTTATTTTGCAATAAACGTAAGTTTGTTGCCATGATAGAAGTATCTCTTTGCAATCCAACTAATTCTTTTCCTTCTTTTACTAACTTTTCATTTAATTCAGCATTTTTCGCTTCAGCCTCAGCTGCAGCTTTTTTTGATGAACTAGCCTCTGTTTCGCAAGTTGATAATTTAGCTTTAGTTTCCTCCATTAATCGTTGAGGAACACATGAGGATAAAAAAAATAAAGATGATAAAATTGACAAATAAACTATTTTCATTTTGTTTGATTTTGAAACAAAATTAATTGGATTAAGCCTAAAAACATTACATCTAAATTGTATTTATCAACAAAGAATATTTGTTAATTTTTAATCACCGAGTGACTAAAGCTTTTTCTATACGAGCAGATACAATCTCTGCTAATTGAGAAAAATAGGTGTTAATAATTTTGGTGGGATTATTAACATTAGATGGTAAATTAACCTCAGCTATACCAGAATTGATCTCTTTTGCATCTAATGTGTAAACGGTATAATGCAATATTATTTTTCGGGACGAAGAACTAGATACATCTCCTGGCATTCCGTTTAGGGCTTTAATATCTAATTCATTGATAAATAAAAATAAATCCGTTTTATATTTCCCACCTAAATAGGGAACCAAAGTTGCATTCTTTAACTTCGCATTCATAAAACGAGCATCGCTATTGCTTTCTACGACTAGTTGTCCATTATTAATAGTTTTCTCTTCTTTTTCTTTAACGGGTGGCTTATAATTATCCTGATTAGGAACCTTTAAATACTGATAAGTCAAATATTGATAAATATCTGCTAAATCTTTTTTTGTTTTAGTTGTATCATCTAACAAATCAACGACTGGCATTTTAGGTTTCAGCTTTTTATAAAATTGCTCATTTAAACCATCTCGCATGGTAGCTTTTATTTGCTTAGCCGTTAGTTTTGATTCTTTGTTAATCATAAAATCAATTTCGCTGAGATACATTCTGTTTTCAAACGGAATAATCATGATTTTATGTTTAGAAGCAATTTCTTTTGTTGTTGTAGGTTTATTTCCTGAACCAATAGTTTTATCCTGAGCTTGCAATTGAATTGCAAACAACACAACACCCAAAAAGATTAAAATTTTATAATTCAAACTCTTTTTCACCATTAGTAAAGTATAATACAAAAACAATTAATAGTTACTTAAATGGTTTGAAAATATCATTTAAGTTTGCATAAAGCATTAATGCTAATAAAATAGCCATACCAACATATTGCGCATAAGTTAAAACCTTAACACTAGGTGTACGACCTGTAATCATTTCATATAAAGTAAATACCACATGTCCACCATCTAAAGCTGGAATTGGCAATAAATTCATAAAAGCTAAAACAATAGATAAAAAACCTGTTTTTGTCCAAAATTCTTCCCAATCCCATATTTTACCATACATTTTAGCCATTGAACCAAAGCCTCCAATTTGTTTATAAGCTCCTGTGCTTGGAGTAAACATTAATTTAAACTGACGTACATATTTTTCTAGTTGTACAAACGTTAAATTAACTCCTGCTGGGAAAGATTCGAAAAAGCCATAACTAGTTCTTTCAAATCCTATAATTTGAAGCGACTCTAATTCCTTCTCAGGAACATCCAATAAAATAGCACCAATTCTTGAATTTTCATTAACCTTAACCTTGATTTTAACTATTTGATTATCTCTATTTACATTTAGAAAAACATCTTCATTTTTAAAATTCTTAAGTTGAGTTTGAAATTCATCAAAATAATTTATTTTTATTGAATCATTAATACCTACAATTCTATCAGTTGTTTTTAAATTAGTGTTTTTATTTATAGACTCTTTATCAAATTCAAAAAAAGCAGGTCTTCTTAAATCAACAAAGTTATACTTTTCTGTTTTACCTAATTTATCAATAAAATCTTTCGGTAAAGATAATTCAATCTTTTCTCCCATTCTATCTATTTGAACTTTATGACCTAATAATATTTCAAATCTTAAATCATTAAAATATTTGATAGGTTTATCATCTATCGAAATAATTTTATCTCCAGTTCTAAATCCAACAGCCATTCCCAATGAATCTGAACATGAAATACCATCCTTTAAACTACTCATTGGTATTTTTTTATCTCCCCAAGTAAATAAAATCATCGCATAAATAATAAATGCTACTAATACATTCACTATAATACCGCCTAACATCACAATTAAACGTTGCCAAGCCGGATGAGCTCTAAATTCCCATGGTTCGGCAGGCTTTTTCATTTGCTCAGTATCTAAACTTTCGTCAATCATCCCTGCAATTTGTACATAACCACCCATCGGAAACCAGCCAATACCATATTCGGTATCACCAATTTTCTTTTTAAATAATGCAAAATTTAAAACACCAGGTAAAGGGAACAAGAAATCAAAAAACATGTAAAATTTATCCACACGTATTTTAAACATACGTGCTGTGATAAAATGTCCAAACTCATGCAACAAAACTAATAAACCTAAACCTGTTAAAAGCTGCGCTATCATTATTAAAGTACCCATATTTATTTTTTAATTAATTCTGTTGTTAGTATTCTTGTTTCTTTATCACACTGAATATAATCTTCAATGCTTGGTGTTTTAATCATAGGCATTTTATCCAATGCATTTGCAATCACATCACTCATTTTTAAAAAACCTATTTTATCTTCTAAAAAAGCTTGTACCACAATTTCGTTAGCGGCATTTAATACACATGGCATATTACCTCCTCTTTCCATTGCTTTAAAAGCCAATGCTAAGTTAGTAAAGGTTTCGGTATCTGGTTTCTCAAATGTTAACTGAGGATAGTTAAAAAAATCAAAACGAGGGAAATTTGTTTTAATACGGTCAGGATAAGTAAATGCATATTGAATAGGTAATTTCATGTCAGGCAAGCCCATTTGAGCTTTCATGCTACCATCAGTAAACTGAACAATACTATGCACAATGCTTTGAGGATGCACAATAACATCAATCTGCTCTGCTTTTAAATTAAATAACCACTTAGCTTCAATCACTTCTAAACCTTTGTTCATTAAACTAGCTGAATCGATGGTAATTTTAGCTCCCATTACCCAATTAGGATGTTTTAAAGCTTGTGCTTTAGTAACATTTGCTAAAAAATCTCTGTCTTTTCCTCTAAATGGCCCACCACTAGCCGTTAAATATATTTTTTCGATTTGGTTATCAAATTCGCCAACCAAACATTGAAAAATGGCTGAATGCTCTGAATCTACTGGATATAAATTAACGGCATTTTCATAAGCTAACTTAGTGACTATATCTCCAGCCACTACCAACGTTTCTTTATTAGCTAAAGCAATTGCCTTTTTAAATTTAATAGCATTAATTGTAGAAGCTAATCCTGCATAACCAACAATAGAAGCCAAAACCGTATCGATGGTTTCCATTTCCACAATTTGCTCAATAGATTTAGCTCCAGCAAATACTTTTACATCGTGCTCAAACAAAGCATCTTTTACTTGCTTATATTTACTCTCATCGCCAATAACTACGGCATTGGGTTTAAACTCAATGGCTTGTTTAATCAATAAATCTGCATTTGAATGAGCTACTAAAACCTCAGCTTCAAAATGTTCGGGATTATCTCTAATAACTTCTAAAGCTTGAGTGCCAATACTACCTGTACTGCCCATAATGGCAACACGTTTTGGAACTTTTTCTTGATTTGGATTTTGATTCATTTAGCCCGTAAAAATGGCGAAAATTTTAGGATTTAGGAAATATTCTTTTAACCGAAAAGAAACTGAGAAAAGTAGCAAAGAACGCAGAGTCTAATCAACGTAAGACATAAACCAAACAATACTAAATAATCTTTGTTACTTCTTTGCGAACTCTCTTAAAAAAAATAACTTTGTGATTTTTGCGGTTAATTACCAAATACTATGAAACATAAAACAGCCATTTTACTTTTACAATTAGGAACACCCGATAGCCCAAAAAAATCGGATGTTAGAAAATATTTAACTCAATTTTTAAATGACCCACGTGTTATTGATATTCCTTGGTTAGCTAGAACTCTATTAGTAAATGGGATTATTGTTCCTTTTCGTTCGGGTAATTCCTCTAAATTGTATAAAGCGATTTGGGACGAAAAAACAGGATCTCCTTTATTAAAACATACACTTGATTTACAAAAAAAATTACAAGTAGCTGTTGGCGAAGATATAAAAGTAGAAATGGCCATGCGTTATCAAAGCCCTAGTATGGAAAGTGTTTTGGATCGCATGAAAAAACAAGGGTATCACAAAATTATTGTATTCCCATTATTTCCTCAATATGCCTCTAGTAGCACTGGAAGTGCTTTACAAGAGTTTATGCGTATTGTTAGTAAATGGTGGGTGATACCTGAAATAAAAATGATTAGCCAATATTACGACAATGATGATTATATTAATTGTATTGTTAATAGAGCCAAACAACATGATATGACTAAATATGATCATATTATTTTTAGTTATCATGGATTACCTGAAAGACAAGTAGATAAGGTTTACGAAGACGGTTATTTATGTAAAGACCATCACTGCGAAACTGAGTTAACAGACGTGAATTACTATTGCTATAAAGCTGGGTGTTACCAAACAACCAAAGCTTTAGTAGAAAAATTAAATATACCAGAAGGCAAGTATACTGTAAGTTTTCAAAGCCGATTAGATAATAAATGGTTAACACCATTTAGTGATAAAGTAGTTGAAGAGTTAGCAACAAAAGGGGCAAAAAAAATATTGGTATTTTCACCGGCTTTTACAGCTGATTGTTTAGAAACCATTTATGAAATTGGCACTGAATACCAAGAAATTTTCCATAAACATGGAGGTGAAAAAATACAATTAGTAGAAAGCTTAAACAGCGGAGACGATTGGGTGGAAACGATTAAAAAAATCGCTTTAAATTAACTTTCCTATAGAATCATTTAACTCATATTTATCTAAATATCAATATTTAGTATTATTTAATTCAAACTCTAATGCAAACGGGTATGAAAATAAAATACTTCTATCTAATAAAAAACCTAAATCATTTATAACAAAAAATGTTTCTCAACTCTGTTTCATTAATTATGATTATAAAAACCAATTAGAGACATTTATAGAAAAACAAAATAATCCGCTACAATTTGAAAAACAAATTTTTGTTGAAGTGGAAGAGTGCATTTTTTATAATAATCTCAAATTTAAATGTATTGAGAATTTAAAAAATACTATTCAAATACATGCAAAAATTAGTAAAGAAGAGTATATTCAAAAAATAAACATCTTAAAACAACATATAAAACAAGGTGATATTTATGAAATTAATTTTTGCATCACTTTTGAAGCATTTAATGTTTCTATTGATCCGTTAACTATCTACCAAAAACTAAATTCGATAAGTAATGCCCCTTACTCAGCATTAGCAAAATTTGACACAAAATATATCATTTCATCTAGTCCTGAATTATTTTTAACAAAAACAGGAAACTCTTTAATTAGCAAACCAATTAAAGGAACTGCTAAAAGAGGAGCATCTCCTGAAATTGACAAACAGATAAAAGAAAAGCTACATAGTAATTTAAAAGAACGTAACGAAAACGTGATGATTGTAGATGTGGCCAGAAATGACTTATCGCGTTTAGCAAAAAAAGGAACTGTAAGGGTAAATAAATTGTTTGATATAGAAACTTACGATCAAGTTCATCAAATGATTAGTACAGTAAGTTGCGAACTAAAAGATAATACCTCTTTTGAGAAAATCATACAAGCAACTTTTCCAATGGCCAGCATGACTGGTGCTCCAAAAATAAGAGCTATGGAACTGATTGATAAATATGAACTATATAATCGTGGGCCATACTCAGGAGCTTTAGGTTATATTGAAAAAAATGGAGATTTTGAGTTAAGCGTTTTAATAAGAAGTATTTTTTACGATGAAGAAAAAAAATATTTAAGTTTTACTGTGGGAAGTGCCATTACATCTATGTGCAATGCTGAAGCTGAATATGAAGAATGTTTATTAAAAGCAAAAGCAATGATTAACGCATTAAGCAATTAGTTACTTACTAAGTAAAAACTTTTTCACTAATTTACTAACCCAGTTTCAATATCATTTCTAAAAGCACGTCTGTCAACTTCTTTACCTATTGTATCATAGTAAAACCAAAGACTATCTTTTAAATCGTTTTTATACCAACCCGAATAAAATAATTTTCCGTTTGGATGATATACCATTGAAGCTCCATGTTTTTTACCTTTATCGTAAAAACATTCACTCCACTTTAATCCGTTATCATAAAATGCCATCCATTGTCCGTGGCGTTGCCCAAATCTAAAAAAACCTGTAAATTTTATTATTCCATTTGGATATTTATCTACATAATCTCCCGTGTAATCAGAATCAGGGGGTGAAATTAAATACTGACTATATGCACTATTGGAATTTGATTTTAAAGACGCATTTTTTAAGGAGTCTTGTTTCATTTTTTCTGCATTAGCCTCTCCATCACTTTTACAATTGAAAAATAAAATGCTAAGGCTTATAAAAACAAATAGAGGTATATATTTAACTTTTTTCATCATTCTATTATTTTTTTCTTTCGATAGAGTAATTTACTAATTGAATTAAACTATTTTTTGATGGGCTATCTGGAATAGACATTAATTGAGAAAGTGCTTTATCCTTATATTGATGCATTACTTTCTCTGCATATTGAATACCACCTTTTTGAATTACAAACTCAATTACATCTGCTACTTTTTTAGGGTCGTCATTATGATTTTTAACGATGTTGATAATTTTTCTTTTTTCTATCCAAGTACTATTACTTAAAGCAAATATTAAAGGCAAAGTCATTTTCTTTTCTTTAATATCTATGCCTGTTGGTTTGCCTATAGAAGTATCATCACCAAAGTCAAACAAATCATCTTTAATTTGAAAAGCTATTCCTGTATTAATTCCAAATTCTTTAAATTGATTAATTATTTTCTCGTCATTAGTAACAGAAGCTACACCAGAAGCACAACATGCAGCAATTAAAGTTGCTGTTTTTTTGGTAATAATTTCAAAATAAATTTCTTCAGAAATATCTAGTTTGCGAGCCTTTTCTATTTGCAACAATTCACCTTCACTCATTTCGCGAACGGCATTACTCACAATTTTAAGTAAATGAAAATCATTGTTGTCTAATGACAATAGTAAACCACTTGATAATAAAAAATCTCCAATTAAAACTGCTATTTTATTCTTCCATAAAGCATTTACGCTAAAAAAGCCGCGGCGCTCATTACTATCATCAACCACATCATCATGAACTAGAGTAGCTGTATGAAGTAACTCAATTAAAGAGGCTGCTCGATAAGTACTTTCATTTATTGACCCAGCACTTTGTGCGCATAAAAACACAAACATGGGGCGAATTTGTTTTCCTTTTCGTTTTACAATATAATTAGTGATTTTATCTAATAAAGGCACGCTACTTTTCATCGACTGCTTGAACTTAATTTCAAACTCATCCATGTGCGTTGTAATTGGGGCTTTTATTTGATCTACAATATTGCTCACTATAAAAAAAGTAGCGTAAATATATGGTTTAAAACATTGATTTTATAATACTTCTAATGTTATTTAATGCAAAAAACAGCTTCCATTCTCTACTGCAATAAAACTGCAATCTTAGAGTAAATATTAAACCCAGATTACGCATTAGAAAATCTATTACGAGCTGAAACCTCTTCAAAACAGAACGCTTTGCCACTTTTTCTCCTTCATCATAGTGGTTACTATGC
>JBEIPP010000240.1:0-3624 GCA_040376995.1 Flavobacteriales bacterium | reverse complement strand
ATTTTTCTATTTACCGAATCTAAAAGTGAAATTTCAGGCTGTTGATCAAGTTATCAACGTAGTTATCCACAAAAGCATTTTAACGGCTAAATCAAACTTTAATTTTTCTAATGAGTAGTTGTGCAACAGCTACCCTTGTTGTGCGCAGGTGCCTATCCATTAATTTTCTCCCACGTTTCGTCTCCTTCGAAGTCCCAATACTCTTTCTTAATCTCGAAGTCGATCCTATCAGAAGGTGTCCATTTATTTGAGTCCAGTCTCCACCTAAATGTCTGCACGTCCGTGTACTCTGTTTTAAAATGAACAAATGCATCTTTCCACACCAACTTCGTTAGGAGAGTTTCAAATTTGATTTTCCATTCGCTCCATTCGTATTCAATTGACTTAAAATGTCCACCGAAATGAAAAGTACGACCCCAATACTCATATGTCGGTGGAGTTCGCTTGTAATCGGAGTCCTTGGTTGTTGCAAACATCTGTCTTGTCAACGGAGGCCATTCGTCAAAGTCTGGAAGCGACTTTAATACTGAGTCATTGTGTTTTTTAATCTTGTCTTGAAGTTCGTTGTAAACTCCATACTCAGTTATACATCCATAAAGGATTGTCGCCATTCCCATCGTCTAATATTTAGTCATCTCTATGTCGGCACTTGCGCACAACGTTTGGCTATTTGCAGTGGCTGGTTTTTGAAAACGTATTTGTCCACCTTGACCAAACGTAATAACGAAGATAAAACTTTATACTTACACTTCACCCAGCCATTGCAAATAGCTTTTGTTGTGCGGTCGTTTTTTACTACGAATGTTCTTTTAAACTCCAGTCGAGTCCGCTATAAATCGCTTCTTCTCCAATTAGCCATTCATTGTTGTCTAAAGTTTGAAATTCAATTTCTCTGTCTGCAATTAAGTTGTCAAGATTGTAGATGCCTACTTCGGGTCCGACTATTTTGTCTGTGAACACGAGCTGAGTCTTAAAACCCAATTTTACTTTCTCAAGTTGAAGTCCACCAATACACTGGTCACTCAAGTCAAATGGCATAAATGTCTTTTGTCCCCTTTCAACCTTTTTTATTCTTTCTTTCCAGAATTCAATTAATTTCTTTGCTCCAAATTTTAGTCGCGCACCTTCTCCGTCCGGAAGTTTCTTATAGTCATGTTCTGAAATTTCGAGAAAGTCAAAAAGAAAATAGCTGTCCGCTATCTCAACATGATTAACCATTACATCAATCTTCAAAAACAAGTCTTTATGTCCGTCACCAAGTTTGTCAATCAGTAGTCTAATCATTACTTAATCTGTCTTTAAAAAATGCCGCACAACGTTGGTACATATGACGTGCAGGGTTTTTGAAACGCGTCACTGTCCCACGTGGATATACTAAATTAGTTGATTACACGTAAATGGCAACACCAAACCCCTGCATGGCATATGTATTTTGTTGTGCATAGTGCGCCTAGTTCCTCCATTCAATATAACCCGTTGGTTCGTCAGCATCGTCCCACTTAATTATCAAAGAGTCCCTTGTTACTTTTATCACTCGTCCCTTTTGAATGAAGTCGTTGTAGTAAATTGTTAAGGAGTCCTTTGTTAAAATATATGGCATTCTTCCGTCTCCATCATAGTCGACAACATAAAAGTGTTCTTTTTGAATACGGAAGTCCGCATGAGGTCCGTCTGGGTCTAATGTCCAGATTCTAAATAGTTGTGTTGTATCAATTGTTGGATTAAGAATTAGAGTTTTCTCCGGTCTCTTAATATTTTCTATGTCGGCTTGGTCTGTGTTATATTCTGAAATAGTGTAAACAGTTCTTCCGTCACTGCCAGCAAGCTCATTGTATCCATGCAGCTTGTCTAGGGTGTCCATTGGCTCTACAGCCGTCTCGTACTCACAATTTTCAGTTTCATAATTCCATCGTCCGCCTTGGTCAAGGCAGGAGTCAACTTTTAAAAACTTGTCAACCTTAAAGTACCCAAAGGTCAACCCAGTAGTTGTCAAAAGTCCGATGATTAATATTTTAGTCGTTCTCTTACTCATCTGTCCGGGCGCATTGTGCACAACGGTCTGTGTATGCGCTGTGGCTATTCTATCTTTTAAAGTTAAAACTATTTTTGAAAGCCATAGCGCATACATGTTGTTATGCTGCGTTGCTTTGGTAGTGTTCTATTGAATTTATTTCTTTTGACTTGAGTAGCTGTTCTTCTTCTAAATCGTAGTCATCTTGAAGTCCAAGCCAAAATTTTGCACTGTTACCAAAATACTTTGAAAGTCTTAATGCTGTGTCTGCCGTTATTCTTCTGTTACCCTTTAAAATCTCTGAAATTCTTGTTTGTGGAATTCCAATGTCTTTTGATAATTTATATGCAGTTATTTCAAGTGGAGTTAAAAACTCTTCTTGTAAGACTTCACCTGGGTGAATGTTTTTTAATCGTTTCATTTTCGCAAGATTTAATGATAATCAACTATTTCAACTTCCGAAGCATTTCCATTTTCCCAACGGAATATTATTCTCCATTGATTATTTATTCTTATTGAATAAAACTCTTTCATATTTCCTTTGAGTTTTTCTAATCTGTTCGAAGGTGGAATTTGGAGATCCATTATATTCTGAGAATTATTTAACATCCTTAACTTTCGTCTTGCGATTTCTTGCAAATCTGTAGTTAAACCCTTAATTCTTTCACCTTCCCAAATCTTTTTTGTCTCTTTCGAGCCAAAGGAAATAATCATAGTTTCGTTTTACGTTACTTACGCCAAAGGTAAGTATTTTTAGAAAAATTGCAAAATTGATTTTTAAGCAATGCAGCATAACTTGAGTATTTGCGTTCGAGCGGGGCTTCCGAAGCCGCGTCCTGTCCCCGACACCGAACGCAATAAAGATACGAAAACGTTGGATTACGCGTCAACCCCGCTTGACGCAAATACAGTGTTATGGGCCGTTTCGCTTTCACCAATTTCATTGCCGACCGTCTCTTCTCGACCGATACTTTTTTTATGTCCTTTGTCCCAAGTGTCTGCTGTGATTTATCATTTCTTGCTATTTTTGTCGACATACTAAAATGTCGCTATGACCTATCGTTCTTGGCTGTTCAAAGTCCTCTCGATATTGTCCGCTGTTATTGCTACTTATCATTTTGTTGGAATCTTTTATCCAATAAATTTATCTCCTCCTTGGCGTCACGCAATATTTGTCTGCGTGTGTTTGTTCTGCTGTTATGGATTTGTCAAACGTCCAAAATATTTTACATATTTTTTCTTTGTCCTTTTAGTCCAACAATTTTATAGTCACGGTAGTTATCTTTTGAGTCAGTGGTCTGATTACAATAAAGTCGACTGGATCAGTCTTTTGCTCCTGATTTTTCTCCCCGTCATATTCTTTGCTCTTATCCTTGATTTGAAGTCCAAAAGTTGTCCGTCACAATCTTAGAAGTCAAATCTTAATTGTCTTTAGCGTCATTCTCCTCGGAGACGTTTTGCGAATGGCCCATAACGGTCTAAGCTATTTGGTGTGGCTTTAGTGCGCGAAGTGCGCAGTCCGTTCGCAGTTTGTTTCTTTAAATTTATCAATTCCAATTTCATTTGCCAAAACAAAAGCCATAACAAATAGCTGTTGTTAGCAGCTGAAAATT
>JBEIPP010000220.1:0-4390 GCA_040376995.1 Flavobacteriales bacterium | reverse complement strand
GCGTGTCTCTCATCATCCACTCATCGCTTTTATAGCCGATGTGAAACTAGTTGCTAATATGTGGCTTCGTAGTGGAGATACATCTTCTGCTAATAATTTTCTCAGTTTTTTGGACGATACTTTAAATCACATAACAAAACACACATGAAATAATTACTTAATTATTAATTTTTTTTCAGAATAAATCAACGTTGTAAAAACCCCAATTCCACCAGTTAGGTTTGTAATAATGTTTGCAGGTTGCCCAAAAGGATTTCCGTTGGAGGCCTGTGCATTATTTACTGATTCAGTGAAGCTATTGTGCTCCTCTGTAAGGTGATATAATCTACCAGTTACAGTATCTCCGGGATTAAATGCATAACCGGTATAAAAACTAAATTGCTCACCATTAAAGAGGTTGTCGTTAAAGGTTATATCCCATACATCTCCTTCGTTAACTATTGGAACATCTTTATAGGCAACAATCCTGTAATAATTTTTTGTTGCTCGGGCATCTCTAAAAATTAGCCCAACCGCCGCCTTATTACTAGCATCATAATTGTAAACTAACGTATCTATTGGTACAACGTTATTAAGTTTTGTTTTACCCGTCATCACCCTGCCTTTACTATCCTTTACATATATCTGATATTCAATATTTGGTTGTAATTGAAAGATTTTTGGATTGTGGTAATTGTATACTTTCTGAAATTTTGGATCAAAATAAAATGTATTAAACAAGGTGTCGCTTAAGCCATTGTAACTTAAAATAACAAGTGCATTATCAATTAGTTTAAACCTGCTGGTATCAGTATAATTAATACTTTCTTGTAAAAGGCAATTTAAAGTTTTGTTGTTTTCAAGATAAAATTCAAGAACCATCTTAGGCTCATAAACCGGTAAGTTTAGTTTAATTTCCTTCCTGCAGCCAATCAAAAAGCTTACAGTTAATATAATTATTGAGATCTGTAACTTCATTTTTTTCTCACTGTTTAATAGCATTAATGTTAAAATTTAAAATTATAGGTAGCAGCTGGCAATATTGGAAATAACGATACAAGTGTAGGTTTAAACTGTACTGTTTGTCCGGCATCATTTTTAACCTCTTCATAAAATACAAAAAATGGATTACGTCGACTATAGGCGTTATATAAGCTAAAAGTTATGTCGGATTCATACTTTTTACTTCTCAGTTTCCATACTAAACCTAGGTCCATACGATGAGTTGGCGGCATTTGAAAATCATTTCTTTTCAGATAATCGGGTGTTGCGCTTATTTGGTCAGGTAAGGCATCTTGAAAAGCAAATCTGCCGCCTGCAATTGTTGCATAATTACCTGTACTATAAACCCATGTACCACTAAGGCTTAAACGCTTTGTTAATTTATGCATGATAACTATAGATATGTCATGTCTTCTGTCAAATCTGGGATGGAAGGGCTCTCCGAAATTAATTTTATCAAACTGACGCCACGACCATGATAAAGTATATCCTATCCACCCGGTTGTTTTGCCTTTCTTTTTTTCAATGTATGTTTCTAAACCATAGGCCCAGCCTTTTCCAAAAACAAATTCCTTATTTAAATTTGGATTTGCAAATAATTGAGCACCATCTCTAAAATCAATAGCATTGTTAATCCACTTGTAATAGCCCTCAATTGAGGCAAAATATTTATTCTCTGATATAGCCTGATGAAAGCCAAGCGATACCTGATCAGAGCGCTGTGGCTGAATTCCTTCTTCACTAGGATACCAAACATCTGTAGGCAATGAAGCTGCACTGCTGCTTACCAAATGTAAATATTGATACATTCTGGCATAACTTGCTTTTATGGTTGAATTTGAATTAATACTAGTTTTTAACGCTAAACGCGGCTCAAGATTATTAAATGTTTTATTCCTATTATTAAATGTTGAATTTCTCAATCCTGATAAAAGCTCCACTCTTTTATTAATTTTCCAAGTATGTGATACGTAAGCTCCAAATTCTCCTGCTTCAATTTTTTGACCATCTTTTATATCAGTAAACTCGGCTGATATACCATACTCACCTACTGTAAAACGATGATATATTCCACTAACTCCAAATTTAAGTGTATGCTTTTCGTTAACATAATAACTCCAATTATTTACCAAACCCTGATCCCATATTCTAGACCCCAGACTTAAGCTTATTTCAGAAAAGCTTGTGTTAATTCTATAGAGATAACCGGAAGTGAAATAAGCCGTAGACACATTCATGCGACTATTGAAACGATGCTTCCATTCGAGGGTTGCAGAACGATTACCCCACAACAAATTAGCACTAAAATTATCACCTTTAAACCGAAAAAAATCATTTCCGAAATAACCATTCAACGACAGTTTATTCTTATCATTAATTTGATAATCAACAGCGCTATTAAAATCGTAAAAATAATAAGCAGGTATAGGTGTAAAATCTGGTTTATTTTTATTGAGTTTATTTAAGGAATTTGTAATTAAATCAGCATAGGTTCTGCGACCTGAAACAAGAATGGAAAGTTTTCTTTTTATAATCGGTAAATTAATTGTTAGTCGTGATGCAAGCAAACCGATGCCGCCCTGAACAGCTATAGAATCTGCCTGGCCTTTGTTCATTTCTACATCTAATACCGACGATAATCTACCTCCATATTGTGATGGAAATCCAGATTTATATAGTGTTACATTGTTAATGGCATCTGAGTTAAATACACTAAAAAAACCAAATAAATGGCTAGGATTATAAACCGGTGCATGTTCAACTAAAATTAAGTTTTGATCGTTACTACCTCCTCTAACAAAAAAACCGGCGGTGCCTTCGCCTCCGGATTTAACACCAGGTTTTAGCTGAAGGACTTTTAAAATATCAACTTCTCCAAGTATTGCAGGAAGTAATTTAGCTTCGGCCATAGATATTCTATCAACACCCATTTGTACATCATTTACTTTTTCTTTTGGATCATCTTTACTTGAAATAACTTGTACCTCATTGAGCGACTTATAGGCAGGAACTAAAGCAATTGAATAATATGAACTATTGTTCGAAACAACTATTATAGTATCTCTATATCCTATGTAGGCAACTTTAAACCGAGCTACATTTTCACTGGTAGTGATTTCAAATTCACCCAAGGCATTGGTAGTTGTTCCTACTTTTTTTTCCTGAATAAAAACCGTTGCACCAACCAATGTTTCTTTAGTGCTTTTATCAAATACTTTGCCCTTAAGTGTTATTGCTTTTTGCGCATGCAAAAAAAATGACATTACCATTAGAAAAAATGTAATGCTAAATTTTAATTTTAAAAACATATCAGACTGTATCATTTGTTTTTTTCCATAAATAAAAAGTTGCCAAACACAGCATCAAACCCACTGGAGCCATAATGATATCCGGCATCACAAGATTTTCTGTTGCTATAAAACCAAAAATAGCACCGATAAAATCAAAAGTGAATCCTGCATAAGCCCATTCTTTGATCCATTTAAAGGGAGAAAACCACAAGACGATGATTCCTGAAATTTTCAAAATTCCAAGCAGGTAAAGCAGGTAAACAGGCATCTGAATAATCTCCATGGAATGAACAACGGTTTCATTCAAAGTTAATTCTCCTATGGCGCTAAAAAGCATGAAAGATGAGAATATTACTTTTAAAGTGGTGTATAGTTTATTATTTTTCATATGTGAATATTTATTGTTTTTTAGTTGTCATACCTGTCTGCCGACAGGCAGGTGGTATAACCAGTTTATCTTCTCCCGATAGCTATCGGGATGCGTTTGTGTTTAATGCAAACATGGTTATTTCATAAAGTGAATTATTTAAATATTAATATTTTTAAGATGATCAATTAGGCAATATTTGTAAGATAAAGGTTTTAATAATGTTGATTTTCAAAATGTATTTCTCATTCATTACTTAGTACAGGTGTTTCTTTTTTTTAAGTTACCAAGTACTTTATGCAATTAATTAAAATTTAACTCCTATTTGTATACCGCCAAAAAAATATTCTCATTACCTCCTCTTTAGTTAATATATTGTTTGTATAAATAGGACAAAGATTATTCTGATAAATTGTACTGCCCTTACTGTCATTGTTTTATAAGCTTCATAGTTCTATCGTCTATTTTTAGAAAGTATAAACCACGAGTCAACTCTGAAAAATCTTTCTGTTCAATGTATTTACCCGTCCACATGACTTGACCAAAATAATTATACAGTGTAAAATGTTCTTTTCCTGTCATGTTTGTCAGGTTAATTTTGTCTGAAAATGGATTCGGAAATGCTTTGATGGCTTCTGTAGTTTCGTTTAAGTCATTAATTCCTGTTGTCAAGCAGCCTAATGTATAATTTTGGAAGAAAGTCCAAAGTAAATCAGTCGCACTGATTTGACTTGATACAGGATTGTTGTTT
>JBEIPP010000268.1:0-2512 GCA_040376995.1 Flavobacteriales bacterium | reverse complement strand
TATTTACTTACTATGAAGATACCGCTCCTTCGGAGCTCATTAGTTTGATGTAATGAAAGTATCAGCCCCGGAGGGGCGCAATCATACTAGATATAAATATAAGGTAAACAGTAAGCCCCCAGAGGGGCGACAGTATAGATTATGCAAACTTTTTTTGTTTTTATCAACTGGCACAAGTCTCGTGCCTGGCATTGCTCAATACCAAAGACTTGCGCTAGTGCCGATGTACGTGTAAATGAGAATGCATTACAAATGCCAATTACATACGTCCTCGTTACAAACGAGGACGAGTATGGGTTGTTCATAACGGTTTGCGGCTTGGTGTTGTGGTGGATTTTTACCACAAATTTTGACATAAAGCGGACAGTTCAAATATAGCGCAAATGTTCATACGAAGAACGTCACCCGCCATTACGCCAAACCGCTGTTATCGGCTGCCCTTCTTGTCAGTTCAGGTTAAAGATGTCCTTAACTTTGTTGTCGGATAGTAGGTTTACAAATAGTTTTTTGCTGTGTTCTTTTTCTTGGAATGGTTGAGTTTTAAAAAGGTCGGCATATTTGATTTCTGTCAAGTCATTTAAATCGTTTGACTTGTCAGGTGCTACTTCTGAAATTCGTTTTAAGTATGAAGTGTTGAATTTCAAATTTTCCTTGTCCACCCAACCTGCTTGAATAAATGCTTTTGTTTTTTTGTCGCAACGACATGGATTTGATTTGTTGATAAGCCCACATTTGTTATTCATAAATTGGTAAAGGTCTTTTCTTGCTCTTGAAAGTCGTTGGCGGAAATTGTCTTTGGAAATGTCAAGCATCTCAGAGCCGATTGTGTGGTCTATACCGAATATTTCACCAAGTATATAAACAAGTCGTTGCTCTCTGTCAAGGCACAGAAGCATACCACTCATACAACCAATTTTTGCATCTTCAATAAATTCTTTCATTTCTGATTTTTCAATTATTGAAAGTTCTATGTCTTGCATTTGGTCCAGTTCTTTTCCGTATTTAGAAAACGATGTTATATAATCTTCCAACCAATACTTTCTCATTTTTAAGAAATGGTTGAAGGTTATGCGATAAAGCCAAGTTCTAAAATTACTTTCGCCTTTAAAATTGGCAAGGTTTGTTATTACCTTAATTAAAACTTCCTGCGTGATGTCTTCGGCATCAAATGGACTTAAAGTCATTTTCAAAGCTACATTGTAAATGTAATGTTGATGTTTCTTAACCAATTTTTCCAGTGATGATTTAGAACCGTCCTTTGCAGAATTAATAAGTTCTATATCGTCTTTGTCGTTGTATGTTGTATGAAATGGATTTTTCATTTTTTCTTTTTGAATTTAAGCAAAACATTTTGATACGAAATATCTAAAAGATGTTTTACAGTATCTGTGTTGTTTGCTGTTGGGTTGTTAATAGCTACCCAACCCAGCCAAGCATAGATTGGGTGAGGCATTAGGACATCAAGTTCGGTGAAATCAAAGTCGTAATTTATGATACCACCTTTTGCTGGGCGTGTTGGAATGTTGCCAAACAAATTTTGATAATACTTTTTTCCAATTCCAATACTTAGTCTATAAATGCCGTCTCGGTCAAGGTTTGAAGCCTTATCGTTTTGTCCATCGCTTTCCTTAATGGTCGCAAAATAAATGCCTTTGGGCAACGAGCTATCAGGATTGTAAAAAAAGCTACGCTCTCGATATGCGTCTGTTACAATTATGTCCTGATAGTTCATTAAAATCCAATTTTCTAATTCTTTTGCTGTCATTCGTTGTTTAGCATAGGATTAGTTAAATCCATTTTTACTGAATTAAAATCAATTTTTTCCATAAAGGGAATTACTGCTTCTGTTTTTTCGGCAAGTTTCATTGCTTGGGAGTGGCTCTCTTTATTTGTCCAATAAACAATGTCAGTCCAAAGTGTGTCGCCCGATTGTGTAAGGGTTCGTTTAATAAATCCTTCCTGTCTTTTCAGAAAGTCGTTTTGCATCTGTTCAGCCGATTTTACAAAGTCAGCACTTGAAACACCATTGTTTAGTTTGAAGGTGGTAATTTCCACCAGTCCAACTGTTTGTTTTTGTTCTGTCATAACATTATGATTTTCTGTTTTTGATTGATTGCAAGCCGTTAAACTTGCAATGGTCATTACTGTTAAAATTGTCTTTTTCATTTTTGTCAAATTAGATGATTTAACAGTTAGATACTCAAAATGTCAGAGTGTGACAGTTGTGTCTTGTCGGTGTTTTAGGGTTGCCGATAACGTATGTGTTTGCGCAGTGGTGGGGCATTGAAACACTACACTGTCCCACGTGAACAAACGTTGAACGAAGATAAAAACTTATAGCTTACACCAAACCCCACCATTGCGCAAACATTTTGTGCTTGTTGCACAACTACTTTATAAATATACGCATTCGAATTATATTTGGTCATGCAAGGCAATAAAGGTTTTCAAGAAAAGCTTTTCACAAGTTTTAAATTATCCGAACGAGTTCCAGTTGATAATTTCTACAGAC
>JBEIPP010000167.1:0-6812 GCA_040376995.1 Flavobacteriales bacterium | reverse complement strand
GCAAACACAAACGTTGGTAGCAATAGGGCCCGGACAAATTTGTGTTTCAAAAAAAACGGACGACAAATTTCTAACAAAGATTTCCCACGGGGACAAGTAAACGGCTTCGGGACAACTTGGACTTGAGAAAATTAAAACATGGGACTGAGTAAAAATTAAGTCAGCCGACCCTTCGCATTTTTAAGAAGATTGTGCTTCGACTTGCCCCGCGCATTTGGCACATGCCATAGCCGCGCAAAACCCACCGCGACACCAAAGCTATGGCAAGAGCCAAATCCCAACCCTCGACATGAACTAAAAAAGCCCAAATTCCCATCAAAAGGCAGAAAATTTGATTATCCAAGACATACAAAATTGTATCTTTCCACATTAAACTCTTAAGATTATTAAGGATGATAGATAAGGACAATCTCAAAGACTTGTTAAAGAAGCTTGACTTTATAGAAAGTGGAGATATGTTCTACAAGGAGTTTGCAGACATTGATGCAATATTAAAAGTTGACTTCAAAGCCGAACAACTTGTATACCCTGAGGACAAGGGATTTATTGTAAATGAACGACAGACCTGTAATTTCTCACAAAAGGAAAATTTTGTGGTATTTGAGTGTGTTCATAGACTTTTTGAAAAAGGCTATAAACCTCAGCACTTCGAATTAGAACCACGTTGGAAGGTTGGACGCGGTGCAAGCGGTGGGCGAGCCGACATTATGGTTAAGGATAATTCTGGTAAATCACTCTTGATAGTCGAGTGTAAAACAGCGGGAAAAGAATTCGATGATGAGTGGAAAAAGACCCTACTAAACGGAGGCCAATTATTTTCATATGTACAACAAGCTGGTAGCACCCAATTTGTTTGTCTTTACGCTTCTAACTTCTTTGACAATGACGTTAAATCAAATTACTACCTAGTTACTCTAAAGGACAACGAAAAGCTCTTAGAAGAACTTGCCGATAAGAAACCTCTCTCATATAAAACGGCAAAAGGTTTAGAAGTAGTGGATATTTATAAAGCTTGGAAAGAAACTTATGCCCAAGACTTCGCCACAAAGGGAATTTTTGAAAACGATATTCCAGCTTATGAAATCGGTAAGACCAAATATTCACTCACTGACCTTAGTACAATTAATAGTAATGATATTCAAGGTAAGTATCATCAATTCGCAACAATCTTAAGACAACATAATGTTTCAGGTCGCGAAAATGCTTTTGATAAGCTAGTTAATCTATTTCTCTGTAAAATTGTTGACGAGACTAACAACCCTGCCGAACTTAAATTCTACTGGAAAGGAATCGCATACGACAGTTTTTTTGAGCTTCAAGACCGTTTGCAAAAGCTCTATCAAGAAGGGATGAAGAGGTTTTTAGGCGAAGATGTTACCTACATTGATAATGAAGCCATTGATGATGCATTTCGTTTTTTCAAAAAAGACCCTGATGCAACAAAAGAGACAATTAAAAAATATTTCCGTGAACTGAAATTTTTCACCAACAACGACTTTGCCTTCATTGATGTTCATAATGAAAAACTGTTTTATCAAAATTCCGTAGTTCTTCTGAAAATTGTGCAAATGTTACAAGACATTAAACTTAAAGATGAGCAAGAAGAGCATCAATTTTTAGGAGACATGTTTGAAGGGTTCCTTGACCAAGGTGTAAAACAATCGGAAGGGCAGTTTTTTACCCCAATGCCTATTGTTAAATTTATTCTTAAATCTTTACCATTAGAACAAATCATCAGCTCTGGTGACCAAATCCCAAAAGTAATTGACTATGCTTGCGGTGCGGGACACTTTTTAAATGAATACGCGCAAGAAATAAAGCCAATTATTGCTAAGCATAAAGGGACAGATATTGCCAGATACTATGAAAACGTTGTCGGTATTGAAAAGGAATACCGTCTTTCCAAAGTTTCGAAAGTTTCAGCCTTCATGTATGGACAAGATGATATTAAAATAGTTTACGCTGACGCATTGGCGACTGTGCCAGAGTTAAAGGACAATCAGTATTCTGTCTTAGTGGCAAATCCACCCTACAGTGTTAAAGGCTTTTTAGAGACACTTCCTGAAACGGACAGAAAAAAATATCAATTAACAGAGACTATTGAGCTAAAAAGCTATCCAAATAACAATAGTATCGAGACATTCTTCATTGAGAGAGCCAAGCAGCTATTAAAATCAGGAGGTGTCGCTGGAATTATCGTACCACCCTCCATACTTGCCCGAGGAAAAGCGAAGAGCACATCAAAAACAAAAAACATATACGTAGCCGCAAGAGAACTTTTGCTAAAGTATTTTGACATAGTTGCAATTACTGAGTTTGGTAGTGGAACGTTTGGAAAAACAGGAACAAGTACAGTTACACTTTTCTTAAGGAGGAAAAAGGAAAACCCCGCACCTGCTGACCATTATCTTAATCGCGTAAACAGCTGGTTTAAAGGTAGCAAGTCAAAAGACCGAGTATTTAAGGACGAGCAATTTATAAAAGACTATTGCGACAGAATTGATATTGAATTTTCTGAATACATCACTCTTTTATCTGGTAAGCCAAGTAAGAATCTTCTAGAATCAGATATTTTTAAGACCTATCAAAAGGAATTTGAAAAATCTACTGATATAATCTTGCGTAAGAAACAAAAAACATTTAAAGAGTTAAGCCCAACAGAACAAGAACAAGAACTGAATAAACTCTATATACACTACTTAACTGTATCAGAGAAAGAGAAACTTTATTACTTCATTTTAGCTAGTCTAAATCCGCAAAAAGTTCTAATAGTGAGGAGCCCTTCAAAAAATACAGAAATGAAAGATTTTCTTGGCTATGAATGGAGTTCTGCAAAAGGAAAAGAGGGTATTAAATACTTAGGAGGTGTATCTCTTGAGGAAGTGGTGTCGACTATTGAAGATGAAAGTGATAAAGAGGTTGAACTTGAAGAAGATGACAAACGAGTTCTAAGCAACATATATAATCTTAATAACATCTCAACACCTTTGTACGACCCTAAAAACAGGCACAACGATAAAAAGGTAAATTCTATTATAGAAAAGAATTTCAAAGGTGAAAGCTTTACAATTCCGAGTGAATTATCCGATGTTGTAAGTGAGCTTGAATTAGTTGAGATGATTGACTTTGTAAACGTGGATTTTAACAAAGCAATAAATCTCATTCAGAAGAACAAAATTATCATTGAAACCAAGTGGGATTTGGTCCGACTTGGAGATGCGACTGATGTAAAAAATGGCGGCACGCCAGACACAAATACTCCAGCATATTGGAATGGTGGCACAATTTGTTGGGCAACATTGGTAGATACAAAGCAGAAATATCTCAACGATACAAAGAAAAAAATTACAACCATTGGACTAAAGAATAGCAATGCTGTCCTTTTGCCAATTAATACCGTCATTTTTTCAAGCAGAGCAACAATAGGTGAAGTGACAATTAATAAAGTTCCAACTTGTACTAATCAAGGATATAAGAATTTTGTTTGTGACCCCAAGAAGATTGATTTTGAATACTTGTACTATATGTTGGTTCACTTCAAAAAAGAAATCGAGTCAATCATACCGCCTGGGACAAAATACAAGGAGATAAACACAACGGACATAAAGAATTTTAAATTGCCATTACCACCTTTAAAAGAGCAGAAAAAACTTGTAGCTAATCTTTTGAAATTTGAGAAGGAGAAAAACAAACTATTTAAGAATGGTATGAGTATGGATGAGTTCGATACTCTCGTTAAGTCAAAGACCAAAGAAATGATTGACTCGTTTTTAAAATAGTGTTCCAAAAAAGCGCACACACTTTGTCTTGCCGCACATTCAACCCACAATCAAAGCAAGTCAAAGAGTGTGCTTAGTGCAGTGTAAATGGACAAAGTGGAAATCAAAAATGCCCCACCGCACGACTGACTAAAAAGATTGGTGTTAATTAACGGGGACTAGAGACAAGGCTTCGAATGAAGTGAGGAGAAGGGCCCTACAGCTACCAACAAAATGTTTCTGCAATGGTGCCGTGACGAGTTAGTATAAAGTTTTATCTTCGTTCAACGTTTAGTTTTGTGGGACAGGACGCGGCTTCGATAAGGCACCACTGCAGAAACACAAACGTTGCCGGCAATGGGGCGGCTTCGTGGACAGTGACGACTCAAATATATAAGTGGACAAAAATGATTGACTTCAGTAGACATAAAGACCGGGTTCAAGATTTAGGATTCACAGTTATTGAAAATATTTATTCAAAAGATGAGGTTGACCAGATAATCAACACCATAAATCAAACGGACACTTCCAGACTGACATTTAGAAAATCGGCCGACATTTTTGCAATTCGACAATTCTTAAAAGAAGTACCCGAGGCGGCTGACCTAATTTTTAACAATAACCTAAAACTGTTAATCCGACAATTGTTTGGTGACGACTATTTCGTTGTTAAATCTATCTACTTTGACAAACCAGAGACATCTAATTGGTTTGTTTCTTATCATCAAGACTTGACTATCTCGGTTGACAAGAAAATTGCCATTGAAAATTACGGCCCTTGGACAGTGAAGCAAAATCAGTTTGCAGTTCAACCGCCAATCGACATTCTGGAAAACATTTTTACAATTCGTATTCATCTTGACGACACAGACGAAAATAATGGTGGACTAAAGGTTGTTCCGAAATCCCATCTCAAGAGCGTTTATAGGCCTGAAACTATTGACTGGACAATTGAGAAAGAAGAAATATGTAAAGTGCCGACTGGCGGACTAATGATAATGAGGCCATTAATTCTACACGGTTCAAACAAGACGACAAACAATAAAAAGAGACGAGTTATTCATATTGAGTTTTCAAACAAGGAATTACCAAAAGACCTGGAGTGGTCGGAAAAATTAAATTGGGACAAGCCCCACAGCCGGCAACAAAATGCTTCTGCAATAGCGCGTTGACGTGTAAGCTATAAGTGTTATCTTCGTTCAACGTTTGGTTTCTGGGACAGGACGCAGCTTCGAAAGCGCGCTACTGCAGAAGCACAAACGTTGTGTGCCATTTTTATTGAAGAATAAGTTCCATGAATTGGATAGACAAAATAGCAAGCTTGACGACAAAGACGGACGATTCGCCTGAACTAAAACGGGGACAGATTAAAACTATTTTGACTGAGCAGGTATCAAAAGTATTGCTTGATTTTGAATTCAAAGTATACAAGGGGAACGAGTATAGATTCGTAAGAATAAGGAATTTCAGGAATTACAAATTGACAGAAACTCTACATATACTATTCGGACTAAAGGACAAGAATTTTGCCTGTTCAATATCTTCAAGTCTGAATAGTGACTACGCTGATTCAAATAGTTATAATACCGGACTTATAAATCCTCACACTGACTTGATTGTCTTAAAAAAAGGAACAGGAGCTATTTCGATAGATGAGGCCTACTACTTTCACAATGGACGAGTAATGACGACAACAAAAGTTGTTGAACAAATAATTAAGGACTACAAAGACTTTGGGATTCCTTTTCTTGACAAACAATATAAACGGTTGACAGAGTCCCAAATTATTAATGTCGGGCTTGACTATATCGAAGGACTTACTGTTGACAAAAAAATCCTTAAAAGAGAAATCGAGGAATCACTTAGTGTATCTGGACAACGATTTGCCGTTGTAAGACATCCAATTCACGATGACTTGAAGGACAAACTACTTGCAGTTTCGGGACTGACGAAAGAGGACAGACAAAAAATAGGTAAACTGACTTTTGAATTACTCCAACTCTACTATGATTCAGAGTAAAAAAACGGCACACAACAAAGTGCATAATCAATGGCGGGGTTCAGTGTAAATTTGTAGTTTAGTTTTTCAAAAACGTTTGGTGTCGTGGGACAGTGACGCGCTTCGAATTCCCGCCACTGCTTATGCACAAACGTTGGCGGTCATTGGTTTAAAAAAAATGGGATACTATATAAGAGTTCTGGGAAAGACTAACCCGACAATAACGGTCGACAACCTGACCGACACGTTGAAAAATGAAAAACTTAAAGCCTCAATCGAGATTGATGATGGCACACCCGACAATTGGACTCAACTGTTGGTTAAAGACAAAGACGACAGAGATTTATTTTTGATAGCGAAAAACGCGGTCATTGAAGGAGAACTTGGACAAGAAGAAATTGAAGAATTCAAAGAAGAGATAGCTGACTGCAAACCGACAAGTGCGGTAAAATGGTTACTGGACTACTTCGACCAAGTCAAAGTTATTTACGCTTTTCAAATTTTAAATTCGGTGGACAATGATGAAAGCTGGAACATTGTTGGAGAGTTAAAAAATAAAATATGGAGCGAAACCAATGGAATAATTCAAGCCGACAATGAAGGCTTTTCAAATGAACAAGGGTATCATATTCTTTGGCAGTTCAATGACAACGTATCGGGTCCGTGGTACATGGCAGTAAAGGACTCGTCTGACAATTTTGTAAACTTCAAAATGGACTTGGGGGACAAAAAACAGCGAAAGGACTTCTTTGACGGTAGAGTTCCGAAGGATGCAGAGTTGGTGTAAAACCAACGTCCGCCAACAGCATGTTTCTGCAATGGTGCGGTGAGATGTAAGCTATAAATATTTATCTTCGTTCAACGTTTGGTTTCGTGGGACAAGACACGGCTTCGGAAGCGCACCACTGCAGAAACACAAACGTTAGCGGCAAAAAATTAAATGCGGCAAAACATAATTCAGTTTATACTTTGAAGAAATTTTATTTCAAGATAAATCGGGTGTTTGCTTTAAAAGAGCAGAACCAATCAAGCAATAATTTTTAAACTTGAACTTT
>JBEIPP010000062.1:0-16370 GCA_040376995.1 Flavobacteriales bacterium | reverse complement strand
GATTGCCAATGTTTACAGGCAAGTGATAATCACTCATTAACAAACGATAAATTCCTTCTACTAAATCATCTACAAAACAAAAGCTGCGTGTTTGGCTACCATCTCCAAACATGGTTAAATCTTCTCCGCGTAATGCTTGACCAATAAATGCTGGCAATACACGGCCATCGTTTAATCTCATTTTTGGTCCGTACGTATTAAAAATACGAATAATACGAGTTTCTAAACCATGTGTTTCGTGGTAAGCCATGGTTAAGGCTTCCATAAAACGTTTGGCTTCATCGTAGCAACCTCTTGGTCCAACTGGATTTACATTTCCCCAGTATTCTTCTGTTTGAGGATGAACTGCTGGATCTCCGTATACTTCACTGGTTGAAGCAACTAATACTTTGGCTTTTTTCACACGAGCAAATCCTAAAACGTTATGAGTTCCTAATGAAGATACTTTTAAAGTTTGAATTGGAATTTTTAAATAATCAATAGGGCTTGCAGGTGATGCAAAATGTAAAATATAATCGATGCTACCTGGTACGTGAATAAATTTACTCACATCGTGATGATAAAATTCGAACTGAGGTAATTTAAATAAGTGTTCAATGTTTTTTAAATCACCTGTTACCAAGTTATCCATGGCAACAACGGCCATACCTTCTTTAATAAAACGGTCACATAAATGTGAACCCAAAAATCCTGCTGCTCCTGTTATTAAAATTCTTTTTTGACTCATATTATTTTTTTGGTAAATTATTTAAATCATTAATATCTTTATCTCTTCCTGTTTGTTCTTTGTTTAGTCTTAAGTGAAATAAACTTATAAAATTCACTTCAATTTCAGCGATTTCAACTCTGTTCTTTTTATTATAGCAATCGTCGAATGTCAATCCGGTAACTCCAGTTAGTAAATCAATTCTATTTGGTGGATAACCCAATTGAATAACTGAATCTTCTTTTATAAAATCATCTTCTGAAATATCATAACCTTCAAAACCAAATTCAACGAGTGTAGTAATTATTTTTTTTGCATTTAATTCAGTTGGGTTGATCCAAAAATCTATATCTCCTGTAAAGCGAGGATATCCATACATTGCAACTGCATATCCGCCAACAACTAGGTATTCAACCTCGTGTTTATTTAATAACTCTATAAACTCTCTGAAATCCTGGCCTATGTCCATTTAAAAAATATTTAATATAGTGTTCTCTTAAAACTTCAAGTGCATTTAGTCTTTCAGAATAGCTTTTAGTTAACCAAAAATCTAAATCAGTTGATTCTTCATTTAACCTTAATTTTTTAACTACTTTTTCCATTTCAAGTTAATTTGTTTTAATTCCTATACAGTAATAACTGTAACCAATCTTCTTCATGTCTTGAGGGTCAAAAATATTTCTTCCGTCAAATAAAACTTTTTGATTTAATCGTTTGTTTATTTCCTCAAAATCAGGTACTCTAAATTCTGGCCATTCTGTAACAATTAATAAAGCATCAGCATTATTTAAGGTGTCATACATGTCTAATGCGTAGTCAATAGTATCACCTAATGTATGCTTTGCTTCATTCATAGCTACTGGATCGTAAGCCACAATACTTGCACCTTCTTTTAATAATTTTTCAATAATTACCAATGATGGAGCCTCGCGCATATCATCTGTTTTTGGTTTAAATGATAAACCCCATAAGGCAAATTTCTTTCCTTTTAATTCTCCTTTAAAATGATTTTTTACTTTATCAAATAATACTTCTTTTTGACTTTCATTCACATTTTCAACAGCATTTAAAATACGTATGTCGTATTTGTTTTCTTTTGCTGTTTTAATTAATGCTTTCACATCTTTGGGAAAACAACTTCCACCGTATCCAACACCAGGGTAAATAAATTTAGTGCCAATACGAGCATCACTTCCAATACCTTTGCGTACCATGTTTACATCAGCTCCCATAATTTCGCAAAGGTTTGCAATATCATTCATGAAACTAATTTTTGTAGCTAGCATAGCATTTGCCGCATATTTAGTCATTTCTGCAGAAGGAATATCCATAAAATAAATTGGATGCCCATTCATTAAAAACGGTTTGTATAATTTGCGCATTAATTCTTCTGCTTCTGGTCTATCAACACCAACCACAATTCTATCTGGTTTCATAAAATCATCAATAGCCGCTCCTTCTTTTAGGAATTCAGGATTTGAAGCAACATAAAAATCTAAATTAGAACCACGTTTCGCTAATTGTTCTGCTAAAGCTTTTCTAACTTTTTCAGCTGTGCTAACAGGAACTGTAGATTTAGTTACAACAACTAATGTATGAGTCATGTGTTCACCTACACTTGCTGCAACCGCTAATACATACTTTAAATCTGCAGAACCATCTTCATCAGGTGGTGTACCAACAGCAATAAAAACTACTTCTGCCCCTTGAATACTATCTTTTAAAGAAGTAGAGAAATGTAAACGTTTTTTCTCCACGTTACGAGTTACCATTTCTTCTAAACCTGGTTCGTAAATTGGTAATATACCTTTGTGTAAATTATCAATTTTCTTTTGATCAATATCAATACAAGTTACATCCATGCCAACTTCTGCAAAGCATGTACCTGTTACTAATCCTACGTATCCCGTTCCTACTACTGCTACTTTCATAATATTAATTAGTTGATGAGGCAATTAGTTAATGAGACAATGCTCACTACACTCAAATTGCTGTTTTATTTTTTTAAATTATTTTTAGTTGATGCGATTATTTTTGATAATATTTTTATAATGACTTGTAATTTTTCTTTTAATTCACTTGTTGGATAAGAACTTGCTTGCTCGCAAATAGTTAACCAATACATTGTTTCGTCTGCTTCCTTGTGTGCAATTTTTAATTTATGAATAAAATCTGATTTACCTTTCTGCATTTTGAGCTTCATGAACATTTGCTCCAATTGACGTTCCTGATTTTAATAATTGATTTGCTACTACAAATTTTCTTTTTTCTTCTAGCTTCTCAACAAAAGAAATTACTTCAATAGAAAATTCTATCGTTAATTTTAATATGGTATTATCTTTTTGCTCCATTGTCTAATAGTCACATTGACTAATTAACTAATTCTAATAAGTTATCTGTAATATATTTTAATGTTTCTTCATCCATTTCGGTATGCATAGGCAATGATAAAACCGTTGCGCATAATTTTTCAGTTACAGGAAAATCTCCTTTTTTAAATCGGTCGCTTTTGTAAGCGTTTTGTTCGTGCAATGGAATAGGGTAGTAAATCATTGCAGGAATACCACGTTCTGCTAATTGTTCTCTTAATTTCGTTCTGTCAACTCTATTTAATTGTAAAGTGTATTGGTGAAATACGTGTGTTGAGTTTTTTGTTCTTACTGGTGTTTTTAATTTAGGATGATTAGCCAATGCTTTATCATAAAAATCAGCAGCTTTGTTACGAGCAGCAGCATATTCATCTAGGTGTTTTAGTTTTGCCTTTAATACAACGGCTTGTATGGTATCTAATCTTGAGTTAACTCCTAATACATCATGAACGTATTGCACACTTTGTCCGTGATGAGCCACCATGCGTAATTTTTTTGCTAAAATATCATCGTTAGTATAAATGGCCCCGCCATCACCATAGCAGCCTAAATTTTTACTTGGGAAGAATGATGTACATCCTATTGTTCCTATTGTTCCTGCTTTAGCTTTTTTACCATCACTAAACGTGTAGTCAGCGCCAATGGCTTGTGCTACATCTTCAATCACGTACAAATTATGTTTTTTTGCTAAAGTCATAATGCGCTCCATATCGGCACATTGTCCAAATAAATGTACAGGAACTATCGCTTTTGTTTTTGGAGTAATGGCTTTTTCTATGGCTTCGATATTAATATCAAAAGTATCAGGATATACATCAACTAAAACTGGCGTTAATCCTAATAATCCAATTACTTCGGCTGTTGCTACGTATGTGAAACTTGCAGTAATTACTTCATCACCAGGTTTTAAACCAAGCGCCATCATAGCAATTTGTAAAGCATCTGTTCCATTAGCACATGGTATTACATGCTTTACATTCAAATATTTTTCTAAATCTGCTTGAAATTCTTTTACTGCTGGCCCATTAATAAAGGCAGTTGTATTTATTACTTCTTGTATGCCTGCATCAACTTCTGATTTTATTTTTTCGTATTGACCTTTTAGGTCAACCATTTGTATTTTTTTGGTAAGAGTCGCCATTCTAAACTGCAAATTGTGTCATGCGAATATAACTATTTTACCTAAGATTCGAAAGATTTCAAAAACCTTTTGGGTCTATTTTAATTTTGGAGCTTTTTCCCGCTTTCCGCTTTATCTTTTTGGCTTTGAAAAAAAGCCAAAAAGGATGCCGCTGCAATCGGGGCTAGGGTAAACCTATCAGTTTTTAAAAACCTTTCGGGTCTTTTTTAATCAAAAAAATCATCCGAAAAATTCATTAAGTAAACCTTCTCGCTTGCTCTGGTAAAGGCAGTATATAGCCATCTAATATATTCTACATTCAGCATTTCTTTGGTTAAATATCCTTGGTCTATGAATACGCAAGGCCATTGTCCACCTTGTGCTTTGTGGCAGGTAACCGCATAGTTAAATTTTACTTGTAAGGCATTAAAATAGGGGTTCTTTTTTAGGTATGCCATGCGTAAACCTTTAATTGGCTGGTCAGCTACATCTTCCATCACTGCTTCAAATAAAAACTGTTGTTGCTCTTTAGTTAGTGCTGATGTATCAGTATTTATAGAATCTAATAAAAGATTGAGTGTAATCTCTGGAGAGTTAGGATAGTCGCACAGTTCAACAATACATTCTGCAAAATTAAAGCCATATAATTCTCTTCTGGCTGTAATTTTCTTTATTTGTAAACTATCTCCATTTGCAATAAATCCAGCATCCGATTTTTCATCTAACCAAAAATAGTTATTCTTAACTACCATCATTAAATCTCCACCACACAAATCATCATCCATATATCTGATGCGGGTTCTAACAGCTTGGTTAAATAAATTTGCGCGTTTATTGCTTCTGGTAACAATTAATACATCGTTATATCCATATTTACTGTATGCGCTATTTAATGCATCTTCTAGCTCATCACCACTTAATCTCACTACATCTTTAAATGTTTGTAGCTTTGGAAATTCATCACTTTCGTTGGCTATACATTCTCTTAAATGAGTAGCGTTTAATAAAATTCCACTAGCATCTTGCTGACGAGCAACTTGTTTTAGTTCAATATGTTTGATATTGAAATGATAAGCTGCTTTTAAATATTCTATATTTAATGCGGGACTATCGTTACTGCCAACAGGAGGTAATTGAGCAGTATCGCCCACTAATATTAATTTACAATTATCTCCAGAGTAAACGTATTCAAATAAACTTTCTAATAAACTAGCATAAACAGATTCTGAATTAGGATTATCTAATCCTATCATGGATGCCTCATCTACAATAAAAACAGTATTACGATGTAAATTTTCAGCTAATGTAAATTGCACACCTCCATCATGCGTAGGTGTTTTACGAAATATTTTTTTATGAATAGTTTGTGCAGGTTTTTCAGAATAATTTGATAAAACTTTGGCTGCTCTTCCAGTTGGAGCTAATAAAGCACTTCGCCATTTAAAGGATGGTAACGTTTTAGATAATGCTGCTACCATGTTTGTTTTGCCAGTTCCTGCATACCCTTTAATTACCATTATTTCTCGCTCATTTTGGCTCCCCATAAATTCACTTAATAAATTTATAAGTGTTGATTGGTCTACGTTTGGCGTAAAACTTAAATAGCTTAAAAATATAGAAACAAACGATTGACTATTTAAGGGTTTATTCAAAATATAAATGAAGGAGATTAAAAATCAAAGTTAGGACATTTCGCTACATTGTGTTTGCCTTTCTCTGTTCCCATCGTTATCATCATTGGAGTAATACCTAACATAAATTCGATTGTGTTGGGAGTAGATCGATTTAAACGATTAATACTATAATCGTATGAAAAACCAGCAGTCATAATTTTATAAAATCGCACTTGAAAAATACCTGAAATAAAATCTTTATTTCTAATGGTTGCGCCTATACCAATTCTTTTTTTGTAATAAGCCATTACGTTTAATTCCATACTTGGAATATACATAAATGAACTGTGTATATTAATTGCAGGTACTATTGTAAATCCATTATCTAAAAAGAATTTTTTGCCATATGAAACATAAAGTTGTTGTGCTAAGACTGATTTATTTCCAATTTGTTTATCGCCTTGCGCAAGCCTATTTTTGTATAATTGCTGAATCGAAATATCTAAAAAAATCTTTTTATTATAAATTCTAATACCTGGAATAAAATCTGGATATGCTAAAAAATAATTAGGGTAGGTTGCTCCATATACAGGGTCATCCATTGAAATAATACCTCTATCTAATGCGAAATTTCTTACACCTGCAAAAACACCAAACGATATATTATATTTATTGGTTATTGGTAAATGAAGGGCATAAGAAACGTAATAACTCTCACTTCTAAATATTCCAGCTTTATCTCTTGATAAATATAAGCCTACATTATGCCAACGTTTATAGCTTCTTTGTGGCTTAATGGTATAATTGAAACTTAAAAAATTAGACGTCGGAGCATTTTCAAAACCTATCCATTGTTTTCTTCCACCAACAATAACTTCTATCCCCGAATTAATATTAGTACCTGCTGCAGCTGGATTATATCCATATTTATTAAAAATGAATTGAGTAAATTGAGTCGTTTGTTGACCAATCATCGTCAATGAAAAAAGTAAAAATATGGATAAAATATATTTCATCATCTAACGATACTTACATTGCCTTTTATAAAATCTTTTTTGTTTGATTTATCTAATAATAAGATATAATAATATGTTGCATCTGGTGTAGGAATTGTTAAGCTTCTTCCATCCCAAGGAATAAATTCGTTTGTTTGACTGTGTACTAATTGTCCCCATCGATTGTAAACAAACAGCTCAAAATTTGGAAAATATTCAATTCTACTAATATTCCAAGTGTCATTAAATTCATCTCCATTGGGAGTAAAATGTTTTTCGGCTACAGGTTTACATGTAATTGTACTGATTACAAAATATATAGTTGTATCTTGATTTAAATCATCGGTTATTGTAACTGAATAATTTCCCTCATTAAGTTGCTCAATTTTATTTGATGTAGAACCTGTGCTCCATAAAATTTGAAAAGGTTGTGCACCAGAAATAATATTAATAGATGCTTCACCTAAAACACAAGCTTCTTCTTTTTTCGAAAAACTAACAGAAAGATTTTGACCTTCCATAGAAATGAAACTCAATAATAATATAGCTAATATGTAAAGGTATTTTATCATTTACAAAATAGTTGAATTAATTCATTAGCAGTTTCAATACCTTCGGTTTTAGCAGCTTGTAATGTTTCACAAGCATTTGTTTTATCTCCATTTTGAGAATAAACATAAGCAAGTGCAGTATACGCTTCAGTATAATGATGGTCGATTTCAATGGCTTTTTTATAATCTGCTATAGCAGCTGTATAATTTTCAGATAATTCTTGCCAATAGGCTCTGTTATAAAATGCCATTGCATAAGTTGGGTTAATAGAGATGCATTTATCTAGATCCTTAATTGCATTTTTATAATCTTCTAACATCCCTTTTGCTAAGGCCATGTTGTATAAAGTTTTTTCATGATTTGGGTTTATGGAAATTACTTTATTAAAATAGGAAATTGCATCAGGATATTTTTCTTTTTTTGCGAAAATTAAACCTTTTAAAAAATACACTTCGTAGTAATTGGGATTAATTTGTAATAGTTGAGAAATGCTGATGTTAGCTTCTTTGAATTGATTAAGTTTTATTTGAGAATAAGCTTTGATGTATAATATACTATCGAAATTTATTTCAGAAGAATTTATTAAATTTATTTCATCAATTGTTAATTGGTAATTTTTAGTTTGAAAATTCTCTTTAGCTTTTTGTGCGTTATTTTGACTAGCGCCATCAACACTAATTAAAATAAACATTACACATAAATATTTTAAACTTAATTTCAATTTACTTCTTAAATCTTACTTCTTAAATCTTACTTCTTAAATCTCACTTTCTAAACCTTCTCTACCCAATCACCGTGTTCTTTAATTAGTTCTATTAATTCATTTACGGCATTATCGCTTGGTACATTTTTCTTCACAACTTCTTTTCCTTTGTATAAAGATATTTTTCCAACACCAACACCAACATAACCATAATCTGCATCAGCCATTTCACCAGGCCCGTTTACAATACAGCCCATAATGCCAATTTTAATGCCTTTTAAATGATCCGTTCGTTCGCGAATTTTCTGAGTGGTTTCTTGTAAGTCAAATAATGTTCTTCCACAACTTGGGCAACTAATATATTCTGTTTTACTAATACGAGTCCTTGTAGCTTGTAATATTCCAAAAGCTGTTGAGTTTGCCACTTGTGGCGACGTACAATTTTGTTGTTTTATCCAAAGCCCATCCCCTAAACCGTCTAATAATAATGCTCCTATTTCGACCGATGAACCTAATTGGAATTCTTGTTCTGAAATATCTTTGTAATTCCGTTTAATGATAATCGGTAAAGAAATTCCCTGCTCAGCTAACGAAATAAATAATCTTCTTAATTCTGGCATAGCATACGGATTGAAGCTATCTGCAATTAATACAATATTTGTTTTATTTTTTATTTTTGTAATAAACTCTGGAGTTAATACCTCTTTTGTAATAGCAACAAAGTTTAATTCTGCATGCGTTTTCTCACTCTTAAAAAATTCTTCTCCACAAAATAGAGGGTATTGTCTTACTGGTCTTTCTAAATCTTTCCATGCTTCTGAATTGTATATAATTCCTAGTGTTCCAGGAATTTCAAAATCAACATGATTATTACCTACATAAACATAATCACAAGCAATATCATTAATATTCCACTTATCTAATGGCACTGAGTAATTATAACCAACAGGAAAAAATGTAGCAGGACTAATACTTTCTCTCTCGCTAAAGTCCGCTATAATACGCGGTACGTTATGTCCTCCAAAATTTAAAACAGAAATTGATTCTTTTTTTTGATAATCGTATGGATTATACGATAGTTTTACTTTCCCATTTTCGGTTTGTAATGGTTCAATTGTCTTATGGTGGCTGAGTTTGTCGAAGCCATATCTGTCTACTAAGGCTTTAGCAACTGGGATTTCAAATTCCGGATCTTCTGTTAATGATACACGAACTGTGTCCCCTAATCCATCTTCTAATAAAGTACCAATCCCCACAGCTGATTTTATACGTCCATCTTCTCCATCACCAGCTTCCGTTACTCCTAAATGTAATGGGTAATTACGATTCGTTTCTATCATTTTTTGAACTAACAAACGATAGGCTTGCACCATTACTTGCGCGTTGCTTGCTTTCATCGAAATCACAATATTGTGATAGTTCAAGTCTTCACATATACGTAAAAATTCAAAAGCCGATTCCACCATCCCTAATGGTGTATCGCCATATCTACTCAAAATACGATCACTCAACGAGCCATGGTTTGTTCCTATGCGCATGGCTGTGCCATACTCTTTGCAAATTTTTACTAATGGCGTAAAACGTTGCCTGATTCTTTCTAACTCTTGCTCGTAAGCCAAATCTGTATATTCTATTTCTTCAAATTTTTTCTTATCAGCATAGTTACCTGGATTTACTCGTACTTTTTCAATGACTCTTGCAGCAAACTCGGCTGCATTAGGTGTAAAATGTATATCAGCAACTAGTGGTGTGTGGTAACCAGCAACCACTAATTCTTTTTTAATAACTTCCAAGTTCTTTGCTTCGTTTATACTTGGCGCAGTAATACGCACTAATTCACAACCCGCTTCAATCATACGGATACTTTGAGCTACTGTAGCTTTTGTATCCATAGTATCTGTAGTGGTCATGCTTTGTAATCGAATAGGATTATTGCCTCCAATTCCTACATCCCCACATTTTACTTCGCGGGTTAAAAAGCGTTTATATTCTGTTAAGCTGTTGCTATATGGTAGGTATAATTTCATTTTTGTTATTTAACCGCAAATACGCTGAGTTTTTTCGCAAAGCTCGCGGAGTATGTTTTAGTTTATATTATTATATTAATTTATGTTCCTTGCGTTATTTTCTCTGCCTCTTTGCGGTTAAGTGTTCTTAAAATATTTTATATAAAATAGGTTTACTCGGACTCGCATCATTTTCAAAACTTGCTATTTGTAAGTTTAAAATATAAGTGCCATCATCCACTTCATTTGGCACATAAATAAATTCGGTAATTGTTTTTTGAAATTGTGTATTACTAGGGTATTGCCAAAAAGCATGATGTGCTAATAATTTTCCTTCATCATTTTCTCTATCGATTGAAGGCATGTCAATTAACAAATGCTCTATACCAATCGCATTTAAAAAATCAATCGCTTCAACTAACAAATAAGGTGGGTTTGTATTTGAATATTGCATCGATAATTTATTTAATCCATTAGATAAAGTTCTAATAACAATTGCTTCCGGTTTCGAATTTTCTAGAACTATTTCTAGTTGTTTTTTTG
The DNA here is from genome assembly GCA_040376995.1 of Flavobacteriales bacterium. Classification (GTDB taxonomy): domain Bacteria; phylum Bacteroidota; class Bacteroidia; order B-17B0; family Aurantibacillaceae; genus UBA4416. The sequence goes on along the minus strand of JBEIPP010000062.1, from coordinate 5,763 downwards.
TAATAACAAAGTCTCCATTTTCAATTTGAGTTGGTAATAGCGTCACAACTTCTGCTAAAAACATAAACTGTTTTAAACATTGATTGATAGTTACAAATTCTTTACTGATATGACCTACACACTCAGTGTGAGTGCCGTTTCCGTGAGGATTAAAAATTATATTTCTAAAATTTACAGAGCCCCCTTTACTCACATCTCCAATCCATTCTCCATTTATAACAGGCTCTAATTTCATAGGATTAACATACCAACCGCTAACACAATTTTTATCTGCGCTAAGTGGTATCGAAATATCAATAGGTTGAAATAAATCTATTTTATAATCTTTACCTTTATGAAATACAGACGCAATCATGTTTGTTAATTTAATTAAACTAGCGGATTTAAGTCATAAATGTACAACAGTTTCTGTTTTTGTTTATCTTAATTTATGAAATGATAAATGTTGAAAGTTTATTGTTCTTATTATTTTTTAGTTTGTTAAAATTTAATTTCAAAAAGCGACGAAGTTAATTCTGGATGTTTTTTGTAAAAAAATGATTTTTAACAAAAAAAAGTTCAAAAAGTTTGATTTTTAATAAATATGCTATAACTTAGTCGCCTAGGTATTTTAACTATACTTAACCAAAAATTAAAAAACTGGTATAACATGAATAAATTTTTTACCACACTAACTGTTGCATTAGCAGCAATTACTAGTGTTTCATTCGCTCAGCAAGACCCGCAGTTCACTCAGTTTATGCATAATAAATTGATTTACAATCCAGGTTATGCTGGTACAAGCGAAGCCATTTGCGCTAACGTTTTATATCGTCAACAGTGGGTAAATTTCCCTGGTGCACCAAAAACTGGTTTATTAAGTTTTGATATGCCAATTGGACAATTGCCATTAGCTATTGGTTTAAACGTAATGAGTGATCAAATTGGTTTTGCTAAAACGACTTTTGCTCGTTTAGCTTTGGCTTGGAACTTTCGTCCAGGTGGTGGACCAGGAGTTTTAGGCATAGGTATTGATGGTGGGATTTTACAGCAATCTTTTAATGGAGTTTGGATTACTCCCGATGGAAATAATGTTCAAGATAATTCAATTCCTGCTTATACTTCAGGAACAGGAACAAATGTAGCTACTAATGCAGGTTTAAATAAATTAACTTACGATTTAGGTTTTGGCGCTTTTTATTCAATTGCAAATACAATGTATGTGGGTATTTCTTCAACTCACCTAGCTGCTCAAGATATTGTAGCATCTGATAGTGTTAAATATGCGTTAGCTCGTCACTATTATATAGTAGGTGGATTTACGTTTAATTTAACCCAAGAGCATGCTATTCAGCCTAATGTAAAGGTTAAATCTGATGCGTCGTCTACACAATTAGATGTTAACTTAACTTATATCTGGAATAAAACATTATCAGTAGGTGTATCTTACCGCATGCAAGATGCCATTGCACCTATGATTGGATACAGATTCTTTCAAAATAAAAGCTTAAGAGTTGGTTATTCTTATGATTTAACAATGTCTAAAATTAAAGGTTTTAGTTCTGGTACTCACGAAATTAGCGCAGGTTATTGCTTCAATGTGAAGAGAACTAAAAAATTTACTACGTACCAAAATGGAAGATATTTAAATTAATTTGTAACCTTTTAAAAAAAAGACCGTTTAACTCCCTTACAATCTTTATTTTTAAATGTTCAAAGCTTGTTAATAAAGTTAAGTGTTACTAAAAATAAATATTGGGATTATAAACAAGAAGAAAGCAAAATGAAATACATTACAAAAATTTCACTAGCTTAAAAACTAAACAAAAGCACTATGAAAAAACTGATTGTATTAGCTTCGTTTATTGCTGTTGTTACTGGATGTAACAAAAAGGCAGGAGAGTTAGTCGGCGTTGCGGATAGAGAGCAATGGTTTCAACCAGATCCGTTCGGTACCTTATACATACCTATGGGAAGTTACCATATGGGACCTAGCGACGAAGAAATCACTATGGCTCATACAGCTAAATCTAAAATGGTTTCTGTTCAAGCATTTTATATTGATGATTCGGAAATTTCTAATAACGAATATCGTCAGTTTGTTCACTGGGTGCGTGACTCTATTGCTCGTAAATTATTAGCTTTTGGTTCAGGGCCAGATGCTGAGAGTTTTCAAATTCCTCAAGAAGAGTTTTTAACTATGTGGCCTGTCTACAAAGGTGATAATAATTTACAAGACCCATATATTAACTGGGACGAGAAAATTAAATGGGATAGTGATGACGAAGATTATCGTTTAGATTTACAACCAATGTATTTACCAGAAGGAGAACGTTTTTATAACCGTAAAGAAATTGATTCTCGTAAATTAAACTATGAATATTACAGAATTGATATTCGTTTAGCTGCGTCTAAAAACAATCGTTTTATTCCTCAGAAATCTTTAGATGTGCAAGATGCTTCACATGAGTATAAAAAAGCTGAATATATTAATGGTGTACATTTAAATGATGGGCAAAATGGAACTCCAGGACAACCATCTACGGCTGTTGGTGATCCAAGTAAAGATCCAAAAACTTTAGGTACTTATAATGTGGATGATCAAGTCTCTGTTGGACAAGGAAATTATGTTCCTCGTGAGCGTAAAGGAGTTGACCGTTCAGTATTTATTTTAAAAGATGTAATTAATGTTTACCCTGATACTTTAGCTTGGGTTCATGATTTTACGTATTCATTTAATGAGCCAATGACAAACATGTATTTTTGGCATCCAGCTTATGATGATTATCCAGTTGTAGGTATTACTTGGAAACAAGCTCGTGCATTCAGTATTTGGCGTTCAAACTTATTAAATAACTATTTAATTGGTAATGGAATGACAATCGTAAATGATTTCCGTTTACCAACTGAGTCTGAGTGGGAATATGCAGCTCGTGGCGGTAACGATTTATCTCCGTATCCATGGGGCGGTCCTTACATTCGTAATGCTAGGGGTTGTTTCTTAGGAAACTTTAAACCAATCAGAGGTTCTTATATTGATGATGGAGGTTTTCACTCAGTGTATATTTACTCTTACAATCCTAATGATTATGGTTTATATTGTATGGCAGGTAATGTGTCAGAGTGGACAAGTAATGCATTTGATGAGTCAGCATATGATTTTGCTCATGATTTAAACCCTGATTATGTTTACGAAGCACAAGATAAAGACGCTAATGTATTAAAACGTAAAGTAATTCGTGGTGGTTCTTGGAAAGATGTAGGATATTACTTACAAGTTAGTTCTAGAACATATGAATATCAAGATACTGCTAAATGTTATATTGGTTTCCGTAACGTAATGACTTATTTAGGTCGTGCAAAAGGAGATGATATAGGTTTTTAGACTAAAAAACACAAACACAACAAATAAACACAACCAACAAACAAAACAATCACTAACAAAACAAAAATAAACAGCTATGAGCAAACTTCCTAAAGTAACCGGTTTTAAAAAGTATTTACACTTAGCATCATGCTTTGGTGCGGCTATCGTAATCGTTGGAGCATTATTTAAAATTATGCACTGGCCAGGAGCTTCCGCAGCCTTAATTGGTGGTCTAGGTACTGAAGCCGTATTATTCTGTCTTTTCGCAGTAGATATTCCTCATGAAGAGTATGATTGGACATTAGCATACCCTGAATTAGGTGGTATGGGTGGTCATGATGAAGATCATATAAAAATTGATAGCGACTTGCCTGTATCTGCGCAATTAGATGCGATGTTAGCTGACGCAAAAATTGGTCCTGAATTAATTGAAAGTTTAGGTTCTGGTATGCGTTCATTAAGCGATAGTGCTAATAAAATTGGTGATATTAGTAATGCGACTTTAGCTACTAACGAATATGTTGATAGTGTTAAATCTGCATCAAAAAATGTATCTCATTTAGCTGATACTTATAGTAAAGCAGCTGATTCAATTGCTAGTATAGCTGAGTCTAACGATGTCGGCTCTTCTATTGGAGATTCTTTAAATAGTGTAGCTAAAAACTTATCTGCATTAAATGCTACTTATGAATTACAATTACAAGGTTCTCGTACTCACATAGAAGCCACTGAGAAATTCTATGACGGATTAGGAGAGTTAATGAAAAATATACATGATTCTGTAGATGATACTAAAAAATATCGTGCTGAAATGGCTCAATTATCTTCTAATTTAACAGCACTTAATACCATTTATGGTAATATGTTAGGTGCTATGAATTTTAATAAATAGTATTTAAATCCACTAACGGTTAAGTGAATGAAAGATTATCTTTCGTTCACTTAGCTATAAATCATTAAATTTTAATATAAAAAAAACTTAAAAATATGGGCGGCGGCGGAAAAGAAACCCCAAGACAAAAGATGATTGGTATGATGTACCTCGTACTTACGGCACTTTTAGCAATGAACGTTTCTAAACAAATTTTACAGGGTTATTTATCTGTAAATGAAAGTTTAGTTAAATCAGGTATCAATTTAGAAGAAAATAACGGTCGTGTTACCAAAGCATTTGAAGGATCGTTAGCTGGTAATGCAGCGGCAAAACCTTATTTTGAAAAAGCTATTGAAGCACAAAAGCAAATAAAAGAAGTAAGTGATTATATTAAGGAATTAAAAGCTACAATAATTGCTCATGTTGAACCTACAGCGTTAGAGAATGAAAAGATAGCAGATACATTGAATCTTCGTAGAATGGAGAAAATTGATGATTATGATGGCCCAAGTCATATCTTAGGTATTAGTGAGCCTAAAAATCCAGAAAAAGGAAAACATACGGCGTATGAACTTAAGCAAAAAATGACTGGCCTTCATGATAAGTTAATAAGTTTAGTGGAAAGTATGCAAAAAGATCCCAAAACAAAATTTTTAGAGGAGGATTATGAAGGAATTAAAAAGAAGTTTGCTTCTATAAAACCTACTGACAGTAAGCGTTTAGAAGACGGGATTGAATATAACTGGGAAATGGATAATTTTTATCACTTACCATTAGCAGCTGTTGTTTGTAACTTAAATAAATTTCAAACAGATTTAAAAAACATTGAAGCAGAGGTTTTATTAACTTTTTCAGCAGCAAGTGGAAAATTAGCTATCAAATTTGATGCAATTAAAGCTCGTGTTGTTGCACCATCTTCATATATTGCAGCTGGCCAACCTTACGAAGCTGATATCTTTTTAGCAGCCTCTTCTTCTAAATTAGCAGATGGTGATATGGAAATTTTATTAGGAGTAGATTCGGCATCAGCAGCTGGTGGAGCTAAAGGAACTCCAGTTCCTATTGTTAGAGGTGAAGGTAAATTATCTCAAACTACTGGTGGTGAAGGTGATCAAGAATACAAAGGGGTTATTAAATATAAAAATCCTGATGGAACTTTTAAATACTATCCATTTACAGGTGCTTATAAAGTTGCTAAATCTGGAGCAAGTGTTTCTGCAGATCAAATGAATGTGTTTTATGCAGGTGTTCCTAATCCAGTTACTGCAGCAGCAGCAGGTATTTCTCCAGCTGATATTAGTGTAAGTGCTACTGGTGCTGGTGTTAAAGTTGCAGGAAAAGGTAATGGTAAATATGAATTTACATTTTCTGGAACAGGTGAGTGTATGGTTTCAGTTTCTGCTAAAACTAAAGATGGCGTTAAATCTCAAGGTCCTCCAATTAAATTTCGTGTGAAACCTTTACCAAAACCTGAATTAAGATTAGGAGGTAAATTTGCTCCACAAGAAATGAAAAAAAGTGAATTAGCTATGGTTGCTGGTTT
>JBEIPP010000108.1:0-11058 GCA_040376995.1 Flavobacteriales bacterium | reverse complement strand
TGTAAGTCTCTTAAAAACAGCAGGTTTTTGATTTTTAATATCTTCCCATTTCATACTCAAAATTCAAAAACAATTCCTCTATTTTTCAGAACCTTAATATCTTGTTATGAATAAAAGATTGTCAATTATGAAAGAGGTCTAATGCATAATCACTCAATTATGAATAAAAAAATCCTCACCAAATAAATGATGAGGATTTTTTATGTTTGAGCTTGAGAAATTTACTTCAAAAATGTATCAATACTGTAAATGTTAGATACTGGAATATGTTCAATTAAACTAGATATTTGACTTTCTTCTGTTGCTAATATTTCTGTAGCTGGAATAAATTTAATTCTTCCCTCATGCTCTCCATTTATGATGGTACCATATTTTCTAATCCCATTAGTTAATATAATCATTGCTTGCGTTGTATTCATAGGTATAAATTATTTGTTTTTTAATTGTCATATGTTATAGCCATTTTTTAATTTATGTGTTTGAATTTAAAACAAACGTGGCTATTTCATAGTTTCTGTTTTTTATTACTTATTATTAGGCAAACCTAATGCCAAAAAGTAATAAAATGATTAAGCTAAAGTTATCAAACTGTAAATACTTGATTATAAAGAGTTAGACTCACCTTTAAATTTAATATTTAATAGGGCACAACATGTCGCTCCGATGGAGCTAAATAGATTTTTGCATTATTTATTACACACATAATGCTCCTACGGAGCATTTATATTAGCCTCAGAGAGGCTATATGTTTATAATAAACAAACCATCTTTTTTTACACTCCAGAGGAGAGTTATGTTTATGAAACAACAGCTATAAACTAAAATCACAAAAAAGTCCGTTTACCAGTGGCAAACGGACTTTTAATTTTTTTATCAAAAGATTACATGTGTGAATCTAACTTACCAGCTAAGATATTTTTAGCAGCAACCCCAACATGTTTTTCAACTACTTCTCCGTTTTTGAAGAATAACAATGTAGGTATATTTCTGATTCCATATTTCGCTGAAATGCCTGAGTTATTATCTACATTAACTTTTCCTACTACTGCTTTTCCAGCATATTCTGTAGAAAGTTCTTCAACTACAGGTCCTACCATGCGGCAAGGTCCACACCACTCTGCCCAAAAATCTACTAATACTGGTTTGTCTGATTTTAACACTAACTCTTCGAAGTTTGCATCTGTTATTTCTAATGCCATTTTATTTTGTTTTTAAGCCTACCTATTGGCAGACGGGGTTTATAAATTTTGAATTACTAAGGTACCTTTGTTACCCAAAATAATCAAACTTTAATCCAAATAGTTTTCCATGCCTTTTTGACATTATTTTAGTAATATGGGAGATTGATTGTATTTCTCTAATCTTTTAGATATCTATCTAATAACGCTTTCTCTTCATAATTAGTAGGTAATGATACAAGATTATTGTTTTGGTTTATACTGCCATCTCAAATTTCATTTTTGTCACTATTTTAGAAGCAGAATAGTATGGTGAAAAATTTATACGCTTTAAATACTAATTTCTATATCTTAGCTTAAAAAATAACCTATGGAAGAAAACAACTTTTCGAATCAAAGTCCTCAACAAGGACAAAATATAAATCCATTATTCAATACTCAATATAATCAAATACCAGTTCCGAATTCAGCTGCAGTTTTGGTTTTGGGTATATTATCTATTGTTTTATGTTTTTGTTATGGTTTAATAGGTATGACACTGGGAATTATAGCCTTAGTTTTAGCCTCGAAAGGAACTACTATCTATAAAGCAAATCCTAATGCATATTCTCTAACATCATTTAACAATTTAAAAGCTGGAAAAATATGTGCTATTATTGGTGTTGTATTGTCGGCAATCTATCTAATATTTTTTGTTATCTACATTCTTATTTTAGGCGCTGCATTTGCCGCAATGCCATGGAACATGATGGGATTACAATAATTTTTTCGAATTTGTAAAAAATGCCTTTGATAAATAACCAAAGGCATTTTTATTTAAATAAACTATGATTACTTGGCTTGAACATCATTTGTTTTCTTGCTTTTTCAAATCAAATTTTGGAATTGAATGTCCTGGATGCGGAATGCAACGCAGTTTAATATCATTATTAAAAGGAAATATAGTAGAATCAATTCAATATCATGCGGCGTTAATTCCTTTTATCATTACGCTCATCTTTTTAATTTTACAATTAAAAATCAAACATGTGCATGGAGGTAAATGGGTGATGTGGGGTTTTATTGTAACAACAGCAATTACACTAGTTCAATTTATCCTTCGTCAAATAGTACTTTTTCAAATGAATTAAGTCTTTTTGAGTAACTCAAAATCCTTTTTAAACTTCAATAAATCAAAAACACTAAATTTATTTTCTCTTATAAAGAAGAACACTAAAATAGTGGTTGCTGTTAAATAAGACAAACTAGCTGCAAAACTTGCTCCTAATAATTGATCTTTAGAAATTAAATAACGACTTGTGCAAATAGTGGTTAGTAAGCCAAAACTATTGGCAACTAATAATATTTTTTGTTTGCCTAAACCAGCAAAATAGTGGCTAATAATTGTAGCAAAACTTATCAATAAAATACCAGGCGATAGATATAGCATAACGGTTTTTACATGAATAAAATCTTGTCCCAACAAAAACACAAAAAACTCACTAGGAATAAAACACAGAGCCAACACACAAAACATACTTAACAAAAAACAAATTTTAGCTAAAAGCAGTGTAATTTTGGCATTATTAGATGGATCCTTCTCGTTTGCAATGTATGTAAGTATAATAGGAGAAACACTTCCGCTAATTACCCAAACAGATTCAATAAGTGACGTAGCACTTGAATAAATTCCAACTAAAATGGTATTACCTAGTAAATAAAAATTGTATCGATTGCTTAACATATGACACAAATTAGCTAACTGATTATAAAAACCATTTTCGATAATACGTTTAGGCTCAAACAAAACAAGGTGATTATCCATATGTTTGAAAACATTTATTATTTGAACAATAGAAAGGATGATTGATACTGAAAAAGACACATATAAAGCAATAATATAACTATTAATTGATTTTATTTGAAAAACAAAAAAAACAATTAATAAGATCGTTAGTAATAATGCTGGCTGAAAGAAGTTAAGGAAGTTATACATCTTAATTTTTTCTTTAGCCAAGAGAATAACCATGTGAAAAGAGTGAATAATAATAATAAGCGACAATAGTATCAAGTGCATCCAATGGTCGCCTGAGCCAAAATCAAAAACAAAAAACAGAACAGCCATAATGGCAATACAAAGTATAGTGCAGATAAATGCCCAAAATACACCAAAAGCATATATTTTTTTTAATGAATACTTTGGTATAAAATACACTAATATATAACCTGTGTAGATTTCATTAACAATCTGAACAATAGCTATATTAAATATCAATAAACTCACTTGACCTCTAATATCACTTCCCAATTGCTGGCAAGAAACCAATAGAATGGCAAAATTTATAAAAGCCACAAAGCCTTTAGTAAATAGCGTGGATATGATGTTTTTTAACAAGTCAGAAGTGCGGATTAGAATCTAAAAATATGAATTTTTAATGGACTTGCTACATAACCGTAAAATTTGCTTTATTTTGTATCCAAAAATAAAATAATCAGGTGGTTAGCCATAATAACAAACGAGCCCTAGTGTTTTTTTCGGCAGGAGTTGGAGACGCAATATTGCTTGTGCCATTAGTTAATGAACTTAAAAAAGAAGGTTATAAAGTCACAGGCTTATTTACTTCTAGTTATGATTGCGAATCTATTTTTGAAAACACTAGTTTATTTGATGCAATAGAGGTTAAGAAAAATAAAATATCGCTCATCCTGTTTTCTATTTTCAATTTACGAAAATTTGACCTAGTGTTTTTAAACCATTTTTCGTTTAGTAAATCTCACCTAATCTTATCTACTTTATTTGGCAAACAGATTTACACCAACTATAAAGAATTTACATCGGCGCAAAGCTCCAATTCTATTAATTTTATTGAACCTAAAATAGATATTCATGATGCTTTACAGCATCTGCATTTATTTAACACAAAAGCAATCTTGCAAGATTTGAATTTCAATTTAAATTATAAACCTCAACAAAACAACAAATTCAATCTTCCTTCAAAATATATTGTTATTCAGGCTAGTTCAGCAAATAATCAGGCGCCTTACAAAAATTGGCCCTTCAAAAATTGGCTTCATTTATTTAAACATTTATCGAGCACAACTATAGTCTTATTAGGAGATCATACAGAAACTCATTTAAATAACACTATTAATACTTCTGATTTTCCAAACGTAATTTCATTAATTGGAAAAACAACATTGAATGATGTAATGGAAATTATTTATCATTCAACCTATTACATTGGATTGGATAGTGGATTAATGCATATAGCTGTTGCACTTAACAAACCAACCTTTACCATTTGGGGCGCGTCAAATCCTAAATTATATGGATACGATTGGAAGGGTAAAAAACATAAAATTATTTCGTTAAACTTATCGTGTTCTCCTTGCAGTTCTTGGTTAAATGCAAACACGAGCAGAGTACTAAATCCCTCTCAGTGCCCAGATTTCAAATGCATTCAAGATATTTCGATTGAATTGGTTAACACGGAGCTAGATGCGTTTATGAAAATTAAATAAAAACGAAACTTATTTTATATATCGTACCTGCGACACTTTTTTAAATATATTATTTAATTCTACCAACATATTACTTCTAAGGGGTTTGATACAAATCAATAAAAATCTGTGTTAATCCTTCCAATCGGCTTAATCTGTTTTCCTATTTATTTAAGTTCCTTTGTCATTAAATAATGTTGGATAATATCCCACAATTTAAACGAGGTTTCTTTTACGATGTAACCTTGACTTTTATAAAACTTTAAAGCATTTTCTCTAGCTTGTAATTCGATCGAATGTAAATTGATTTTTAGAGCTTCTTCTTCAAGTTTTGTGACGATTAATTTACCCAATCCTTTTCCTTGATAATTCTCATTAACTGCCATGTAACGTATCTGGCCTACCCTACTTCCGTTATCTTGCAAGCGTCCGCATGCTATTGTTTTTCCATCATCTTCTATAAATGCATTGAGAGCACTATCTTCCATTCCATCTGTCGATGTTTCTTTTGGTTGATTCCAAGGCTTTCGCAAAATGTCATAACGTAAATCTATGATGGCGTCGATTTGATTTTGATTATTTGCTATTTGTACTTTATACATTATGTATATTTTAATAGTAACATGGATAAGGCTAATTTAGCAGATGTTCGCAGATTTTTATAAATACAAAACAAATCTGTGTTCCAATTATATTTATCTTCCAATAAAAAAGTCCTACTCAAATGAATAGGACTTTTAATTTGCATTCTCAAGAATTAAATTCGAACTGCTCTAACAGAAGTAATCTCGGGCACCGCTTTCATGATTGTTTCTTCTATACCTGCTTTCATGGTCATGTGACTCATGCTGCAGGTACTACAAGCTCCTTTTAATTCAAGCATTGCTGTATTTCCATCTGCAATTTCAAGCAACTCCACATCGCCTCCATCAGCCTCTAAATAAGGACGAATCGTTTTTAAGGCATTCTCTACTTTATCAAATAATTCTTGGTACATTATTTTGTTTTTTCTTCTCGACTTCGCCCGAAGTGACAAGATTTAGTTATTTATTTTCCTAACTTCTTTTTTAAATTTTTGTCAATAGCATCCAAAAACTCTTCAGTATATAAATAGTGCTCACCATGGTTTACCTTATTACCATGAGTACATACTGCTAAATCTTTAGTCATTTTACCAGACTCAACTGTTTCAACACAAACTTGCTCTAAAGCTTGGCAGAAATTAATTAACTCTTGGTTATTATCTAATTTACCACGGAACTCTAAACCACGTGTCCAAGCAAAAATAGATGCAATTGGGTTAGTAGAAGTTGGTTTTCCATTTTGATGATCACGGAAATGACGAGTCACAGTTCCATGAGCTGCTTCTGCTTCCATAATTTTCCCATCTGGAGTAATTAAAACAGAAGTCATTAAACCTAATGAACCAAAACCTTGAGCAACTGAATCAGACTGAACGTCGCCATCATAGTTTTTACAAGCCCAAACAAAGTTTCCATTCCATTTTAATGCAGAAGCAACCATATCATCAATTAAACGGTGTTCGTAAACAATACCTGCTGCTTCGTATTTAGCTTTGTAATCTGCTTGATAAATTTCTTCGAAAATATCTTTAAAACGACCATCGTATTTTTTTAAGATCGTATTTTTAGTAGATAAATATAAAGGCCATTTTTTATTCAGTGCTACGTTAAAGCAAGAGTGAGCAAATCCACGAATTGACTCTTCCACGTTATACATACCCATTGCTACACCAGCACCTTTAAATTGGAAGATTTCGTGTTCAATTACTTTTCCATCTTCACCTTCAAATTTCATGGTTAATTTACCTTTTCCTGGCACTACAAAATCAGTTGCTTTATATTGATCACCAAATGCATGACGACCAACAATGATTGGAGCTGTCCAGTTAGTTACTAAACGAGGTACATTTTTACAAACGATTGGTTCACGGAAAACTGTACCATCTAAAATATTACGGATAGTTCCGTTAGGAGACTTCCACATTTGTTTTAAGTTAAATTCTTTTACACGAGCCTCATCAGGAGTAATAGTAGCACATTTGATACCTACACCATATTTTTTAATAGCTTCAGCAGCATCAATAGTTACCTGATCGTTTGTTTCATCACGATACTCCATTCCTAAGTCATAATATTTAATATCTACATCTAAATAAGGAACAATTAATTTGTCTTTAATGAATTTCCAAATGATGCGAGTCATTTCATCGCCATCTAATTCTACTACGGGGTTGGCTACTTTAATTTTGCTCATAATATTGTGTTGAAATTAGTTTAAAAAAAGTTAGCCAAATTTAGAAATATAGAGCGGTTGTACAAACTATTATTTCTAATAATTTTATATCAAAATCAACTTAAAAACTGTCAATTAAACATATTTAGCTTGTGATAATAACTAGAAATAATACACAGAACTTACATTTAATATTAAGAAGTGTTTTTTAAATTGTTCTATATCCTTACATTTGTTTCTTATTAAAACCGAAATATGAAAATTACCGAACATCTGAAATCTGCGAAAGACACTTTATTTTCAATTGAAATACTTCCTCCTTTAAAGGGTAAGAGTATTCAATCTATTTTTGACGGAATTGATCCATTAATGGAATTTAAGCCCGCCTTTGTTGATGTAACTTATCATCGCGAAGAATATATTTATAAAAAACGTGATGGTGGATATCTCGAGAAAGTGAGTATTCGTAAACGTCCAGGTACAGTTGGTATTTGTGCTGCTATCATGAACCGTTATAATGTAGAGGCTGTGCCGCATATTATTTGCGGAGGCTTTACTCGTGAAGAAACCGAAAATGCCTTAATTGATTTGCAGTTCTTAGGCATTGATAATGTGTTGGCTTTGCGAGGCGACAGTATTAAAACTGAATCTCAATTTGTACCTGAACCAGGCGGACACAATTATGCCCTTGATTTAGTAAAACAAATTAAAGACATGAACAGTGGCCTTTATTTAGATGATGAAATGAAAAACGCGTCTCCTACTGATTTTTGTATGGGAATTGCAGGATATCCTGAAAAACATTTTGAAGCTCCTAATTTATACAGTGATATGAAATGGCTGAAAGCTAAAGTGAATGCTGGTGCTGATTACATCGTCACACAAATGTTTTTTGATAACAAAAAGTATTTTGAGTTTGTTGACTTGTGCCGTAAGAATGACATTCAGGTGCCTATTATTCCGGGTTTAAAAATATTAACATCAAAATCTCAATTAGTTGCTTTACCTAAAATTTTCCATATTGATTTACCCCAAGATTTATTTGAGGAATTAGAAAAATGTAAAGATGATAAAGCGGTAAAAGAAGTTGGTATTAAATGGTGTATTGAGCAAAGTAAAGAATTGAAAAAAGCTGGTGCACCATGCTTGCATTACTATACAATGGGAACTTCGGATAGTACTAAGAGAGTAGCTAAAGAGGTATTTTAAAAAATAATCATGTCAGACTTAAAATATAATTTACGCGGTGTTTCTGCATCTAAAGAAGATGTTCATAATGCTATTTCTAATATCGATAAAGGATTATTTCCTCAAGCGTTTTGCAAAATTGTTCCTGATTATTTAACCGGCAGTAACGACCATTGCATTATTATGCACGCCGATGGAGCAGGAACAAAATCATCATTAGCGTATGTGTATTGGAAAGAAACTGGCGATTTAAGCGTTTGGAAAGGTATTGCACAAGATGCAGTCATCATGAATATTGATGATTTAATTTGCGTAGGAGCCACTAATAACATTCTATTGTCTTCTACTATTGGTCGTAATAAAGGTTTAATACCCGGCGAAGTTATTTCTGCCATTATTAATGGTACTGAAGAAGTTTTACAAAATTTAAGAGATAACGGCATTGATATTCGTTCAACAGGTGGCGAAACAGCCGATGTAGGCGATTTAGTTCGTACCTTAATTGTGGATAGCACGGTAGTTTGTCGTATGAAAAAGGATGATGTGATTTCAAATCACAATATCAAACCTGGTGATGTAATTGTTGGGTTATCATCATCTGGTAAAGCAACTTACGAAACTGAATATAATGGTGGCATGGGCAGTAATGGGTTAACAAGTGCTCGTCATGATGTGTTTAACTATTCAGTAGCTGAAAAATATCCGGAATCATATGATAATGCATTACCGAATGAAGTAACCTATTGCGGACAATTAAACTTAACTGATAAAATTGATGTAAGCTATACGGATATTAATGGTAAAGAAATTAAAGAACAAATGACTGCTGGTAAATTAGTGCTATCACCTACTAGAACCTATGCGCCAATCGTCAAAAAATTATTATCAACTTTAGGAACTAAAATTAATGGGATTGTACATTGCAGTGGCGGTGCTCAAACCAAAGTGTTGCATTTTGTAGATGGGGTTCATATCATCAAAAACAATTTATTCCCTTTACCGCCATTATTTAAAACGATACATGAGCAAAGCAAAACCGATTATAAAGAAATGTACAAAGTCTTTAATATGGGGCACCGCTTAGAAGTATACTTACCTGCTGATTTATCACAAGAAGTGATTGCGATTTCAAAATCATTTAATGTAGATGCTCAAATTATTGGACGAGTAGAAAAGTTCGAAGGTAAAAAAGTTACCATTGAATCTGAGTTTGGGAAGTTTGAGTATTAATAAAATTTAATGCCAGTTCGTCCCGATAGCTATCGGGAGTAGTCGAGAACAATTAAATTACTTTAACTCCTGACAACTTACTTTATTACCATTTACTAATAAAACATACGTTTTACCGTTTTTGTATAAATCGCAAACAAATGGCTTCTCTGTAGAACCTTGTAATGAGCTAGTTAATTTGCCATTTGTACTTACAATATCTACTTTCTGACCTGTTTTATCATAAGCTAATAACCAATCGTGGTCGCTCGTTTGAATTATTTGAACATCATCATAAACCGCTAACTCATTAAAATATTCCATCAGTTTCCCTGTAAATAAATCGTACGAATAAAACGCTCCATTACCATACACTAATATATCTGACTGTGTATCATCATTCACTAATGCAAACGATGTTTTAAAATCATTGAGTTCATCTCCAATTTTTAACACTTCTTTTTTATCACCTAAGGAGATTTTATTTAATAAATTATTTTTATCATCTACGTAAATCAATTTTGTGTTATCTAAATTATTACCTGCTAACACATACAGATGTTCTAGTTGAGCAATAGTTCTATTTTTAAAATCAATTCGTCCTTCGCCTTTTCTACTAAATGCATATATTTTCCCAGACTCATCAGCTGTAATTAAATAATCACTTGCCCCAACATGCACATAATTTATAGGCAAGCTAACAATATCATCGGTTTTTACAGGCACAAAGCCTTCTGTTTTTACGCCGTATAGTGAGAAATTATAGATTCGTTTATCTGCACAAGCTACAAATAAACGGTAATCTTTATTCCCTTCATAATCTAATAAGGTTAAATTAGAAGTTACCTTAGCTGGAAGTTTTATTGGAAAACCATGTACATAATTTCCGTTTCTATCAATCAAATGCAGTTGATCTTCTGTATTAAACAGTAATTGTAGTTTTCCATTTTTAAAAACATCAACTGTGAAAATTTCTGATTGAACCCTTTCATTAATTTTCTTTTTAAAAATTAAATTACCTGTTGAATTAATTAAATACAAATTATTTACCTCGTCTTGAAAACTCAACTCGTTTTCCTGAGTTGAATGATTAGTAAACAAATAAGTTTGTGTGTTTATTAAAGAATCCGCTGCAAAAGCCCACAAGGCATTAGAACTACTACTTAAAGAGTTTTCTTTTTTCTGAGTATGACTTGCATTGATTCGAACTTGAATACTATTTTTGTAATTCTTGGCTGTTAGTGACAATTGAGCTGTTGCGTTATCCGACTTCCATAATTCTTCTGAATTGATAAATGAATTTACATTATGTTTTTTCATCAATTCAGAATTTTCATAGTACAAATAATTACAATCCAACATTAAATTATCATTTGCATATTCCATAAAAGCACTATTTTTTCCTAATAATTGACTTGTAGTAAAAGACTGCTGAAAAAAATTCAAAAGAGTTTGATTAGAAAAAAATAATAAATGACTCTCTGACAAATAAGCATACTGCATTTTTAAATCTTGTTTAGAAAAAGAAAAAACTTGAGATAATTTAGTATTTAATTTATACCCCTTCCCTTCGCCTATATTTAAAACGCTATCGCTCATCAATTTCAACAAGGTTTCGCTTTTTTCAGTATCCTTTACTTTTAAGCTAATAACTTGGCTGGTTACTTCATCTAATACATAGTTAGCAGATAAAATTTCGCGATCAACATTTTCAAAACTTTCATTTTTAATATTGTATAGTGCACTA
>JBEIPP010000175.1:0-6409 GCA_040376995.1 Flavobacteriales bacterium | reverse complement strand
TTTTACTTCAAACGAAGAGCCATCTGGAAACGGAAGAGCACCTGCAGATTGGGGTGGAGTTGTATTATTAGGAAATGGTATTATCAATACAGCTTGCGCAACTTGTGCAACATCACCCAAACAAAATTACATTGAAGGTTTTGCAACAAACTTTAATGAGATATTATATGGTGGAAATAATAACACTGAAAGTTCTGGGACAATGTCTTATTGCCGTATTGAGTTTGCTGGTGTAGCTTTATCAACAACTCCAAACTCTGAGTTAAATAGTTTAACTATGGGTGGTGTTGGTTCAGGAACACAAATCGATCATATTCAATGTTCTTTTGGTGGTGATGATGCTTTTGAATGGTTTGGTGGAGCAGTTGATGCTAAATACTTAGTTTCATTCAGAGGTTTAGATGATGATTTTGATACAGATTTTGGGCATTCAGGTCGTGTTCAATTTGGATTAGTTGTTAGAGATAAAGATATTTCTGATGCTGCTGGAGATTCTAACGCTTTTGAATCTGATAACTTTAACCCAGGAATTGGAAGATTGCCAATTACAAAAACAATCTTCTCAAACATTACTGTATTAGGTCCAAAAAGAGATGGTACTGTAGCATTACCTTCTGGAGAAAAATTTGAAAGAGGAATCTTCACAAGAAGAAATACAGCTATTTCAATCCACAATTCAATTATTGTTGGATGGGAAAAAGGATGGCACGTGTCTGGTGCTACAACATTTGATAACTATAATGCAAATACAAATATGGATTCATTAGGTTTAGTACAAAATACTATTATTGCTAGTAATTTATTTCCAAAATTTGTAGCTGATGCTGGTGGAGCTAATGCTACATGGTATAATGCTTATGCTGGAGCAAATTCAATTGATACTACAAAAACAGTTTCTCAAATTGGATTTGTAAATGCATTTCCAACTAACTTAGAAGACAATAGTGATTTCCGTTTACAAGCGGCATCTTCTGCATCAACTGGTGCAAGTTTTTCAGGCTCTCAATTTGCTGGTCAAGTTACTGGAATAGAAAAATTAAACAATACAACTATAAATTCATTTGTATTATATCCTAATCCTGCAACATCAAACACTTCTATATCTTTTAACATGGTTGAAAAAAACAAAGTATCTGTTAATGTTTATGATGTATTAGGTAATTTAGTGTCTATCGTTTCTCAAGAAAATGAATTTGAAAAAGGCAACAATACTATTTCTTTGAACACATCAAACTTATCAAGCGGCATCTATTATATTTCGTTAGAAGTTAATGGTGCTAAAGAAACTAAAAAATTAGTAATCAATAAGTAATCAATTATATTATAAAGGCACGAACAATTGTTCGTGCCTTTTTTCTTACATGCAACAATCCTTCCATATAGTATTTGTATCTAATTCTGAATCGTCAGTAAAAAAAACAGCTGATTATTTAGAAGAAAAGAAGTATAAAGTCTCTTTCGTTAAATCTGAAGAAGATTTAATGGATTGCATTCATAACAATCATGTTAATTTGGTTATTGTAGAGTTAGATTATAAACAAAAGGATGGCATAACTATTACATCAGATATTAGAAATTTAAAGGATATAGAACAACCATTCATTATCTTATTCTCCAACAAACAAGATGATTATATTCAAATAACAGCCTTTAATTCGGGAGCAGATGATTTTATTGTTTCTCCAATTAAACCTATTTTGTTGGAAGCTAGAATTTCTACTCTCAAAAAACGTTTAAGTAGTAAAATAATTGAGAATAGTGAAGAGCTAAGGCCTCCAAATTTTTATGTAGATAAAGAACAATATCTAATTATTACTCCTAATGGAAAAATAAGTTTACCCCGCAAAGAATTTGAAATGGTGAGTTTGATGCATCAAAACACACATAAAATATTTACGCGCCAAGATTTCGCTAAATTTATTTGGAACTCTCCAGAAGTTGCTAATAGTAGAACAATTGATATTCATATACGAAACATACGCCGCTCACTAGGCAATGATATTATAAAAACCATCAAAGGAGTTGGATATACAATTAACAGAGACCTATTGTAACTAATGTTGTAGAGGGCGTTTTTTTATCATTCCTCCTTTAGTATCCTTTATTGTATTCATTACCACAAAAGCATTCGGGTCAATTTTTTCAATCTCTGTATTTAATTTATTTAACTCCAAACGTGTTACTACCGTATACACAATATCAATTTCTTTCCCCTCTCCTCTTTTACCATAACCTCTTTTACCACAATACACCGTTACTCCTCTTTCCATCGTATCAATAATCATTTGACGAATCTCTTCGCTATGCGAAGAAACAATTGTTATGCCAGTATATTCTTCAATACCTAATACAACAAAATCTAACGTTTTAGAAGCTGCTAAATATGTAATCATTGAATATAAAGCTGCTTCAATTGATAAAAAATAAGCGGCAGCTGAGAAAATAAATATATTGATGATTATGATTACATCACCCATCGTTACTCCAAATTTACGACTTAAAAATATAGCCAATACCTCAGTCCCATCAATTACAGCTCCCCCTCTTACAGATAAACCAATTCCAGAACCTAAAAAGAATCCTCCAAAAATAGCCACTAATAATTTATCGTGTGTGACTTCTGGAAATTGAAATATGGCTAAACAAATAGCTAATCCTGAAATAGCAATTGCCGTTTTAATTGCAAACTGCTTTCCTATCACCTTGTAGGCTAAGATAACAAAAGGAATATTAATCCCTATAATTAAAATATATAGTGGCATGTCTGTTATTTCAGTTATCAATAATGAAATACCTGTAGCACCACCGTCAATAAATTTACTAGGCAATAAAAAACTTTCTAAACCAAAAGCAGCTGCGCCAACTCCTAATCCAATTAATATAGTATCCTTTATATACGCTTCACCAACAACTTAAACTCTCGATAAGCCTTAGCTAATTGAAACCTCGACGGAGATTCGGACAATTGATTTGGCTTTTTGTTTTTGTTATTAATTACGATTTGTATAATAACTTGCGTTAAAAAAGGATTCATGATACAAAATTTTATTATTGGTAAGATAATAAAAAAGGAGAATTCAAGAAAATAAAAAATCGCCATGGGCTCAGCTCATGGCGATTTTTTATACTATTTTAACCAAATTACTTCCCCGTCGCTGAAGCACTTTTTACTTTAGCGTCTTCCAATATTTTTTGACTCTTCACTTCAGCTTCATCTAATAGTTTTTGAGCTTGCTTGTCCGCTTCTTTTTTAGCTAACTCTGCTGCTTTTTTAGCGGCAATTTTAGCTAATGGATTTTTCACTTCCTCTACTTGCTTATCTGCTGCTGCATAAGCCTCTGTTTTCAGTTTATCAGATGCTGTTTGTGCATCTGCTTTTAATTTTGCTACTTGTGCTTGAGCATCAGCTAATATTTTTTGAGCTTCTTCGTTAGCCTTATCCTTTACTGTACTAATAGCTTGATCTTTTAAACTTGCGCCTGCCTCTCCAGCTTTAGTGCCAGTTTTTACAGTTGGATTAGTTACAGTTCCACCAAAACCAACATTTACTTTCACTGTTTTAGGCATACTTACATTAGTGCCAGCTGCTGCATTAGCTTGGCCTAATAAACTACCAACCATACTGTTAGCTTGCGCTCCAAACATTTCGGTTGGAACGGTCATTTTCCAATTGTAATCAATAGTTTGATCAAAGCCTGTAGAGCCTGTAATCTCTGCATCAATTTTGTCAATTTTTACTTTCACAGGATTACGTAAGTTTACTCTGCCATCTTTAAACTCATATTCAGCCATTACATTTTGAATATTTAAGTTCTTTAATTGCTCAATTTTTAATGCTTCGCCTAACTTAACAAAAGCAGGAAAACCGCCAACTGTTACGCTACTTGTTTTAAATACACCATTACCATGTAACGACGATAAAATTGGCGACATCGTTTGATCTAAATCTGCTTTAAAATTTTCTAAAGTTGCTGTAAACATACCTTTTGCATACTGCCCTATTGGCGCTAATTTTTGAACAGTGTTAAATGCAGCAAATGTTTTTTGAATATCAAAATTATCTACTTTAAAAGTTAAGTCAACGGTAGGTTTTTTAGGATTACTTGTTTCATAGAAACCATTCATTAATACTTTACCTCCTAATAATCCTAAATTTAAATTTGTCATATCTACTTTACGCTGACGAACAACAATGTTTCCATTCATATTATCAATCGTTAAATTATCATACAATACTTTAACAAAGTTGGCATTTAAATTAAAATCAATATTTCCTGGCACTTCAGCTACAGTCATCGCTACCGTATCTGCTGCCGCTGGTTGAGCTGCAGCAGTTGATGTGCTAGAAGAACTCATTAACTCATTTAAATCCATAAAATTAGATTGTACATTAAAGTTTCCTTTAATTAAAGAATCTTTAAAAATGTATTGCATGAAATTTTCAATCTTACCATTTGCTTTAATATCTGATTTCCCCATTAAGGCATCAAATCCTGCTAACTCTACAAACTGATTGGTGAAATTTAATTTCATCATATTCAACATAACCTCATAAGGTAATGTTGTTGTTTTGTAATTCATTTTATCAATTTCTAAACTACCAGCCATTTTAAATTTGTCGTATTCTTTTTTATCAATACTACTCATACGTCCAGCAGCCGAAATATCTGCTTTTACAATACCACTCATTTCATCACCTTTTTCTAAAGGAATAAATTCTTTCACTGAAGTTAAATTAATAACCCCTTTTACTTCGGCTGCCAAATCTGGATCTGAAATAGGAGTTTTAACATGTGCCCACATATCAATTGGATTTCCTGCCATTTCTAAATGAAATTTATTGATGTCAATAACAGTTGCATCTAAATAATCTTTTTTATTTTCTACATGAACATCAATATTTATATTGTTTACTGATTTTGGTAATGAAGGATATTTAAACATCGCGTTTGCAATTCCTAAATTAACTTCAAATGATGGGTAAGTATCGCTTTTTCCATCTGCACTTGAATGCATAGTTCCAGCTGCTTTACCATTTAATTTTAAACTACCTTCGGTTTTTACACTTGCAAAATCCTTACTATAAACACTTGGTATTAAAGATAAAATAGATTTAAACTCTGTTTGTTTAGCTGCAAATTTCAAATCCATGGTAATGTCATCTTTAGGCATAGACACAAAACCATCAAAAGATAAACCTAAGTCATTTAAATCTAATTCATTTTCTTTAAACGTGAATTTCATATTAGGCATATCCATATCTAAATCTGCCTTAAAACGTGTTTTTGCTTTCGTTAAATATCCAACACCTCCCATTTCAAAAGATGTTTCAGCAATTTCCAATAAATTACTTAATAAGAAATTATCTTGAGTAAAATCTCCGCTCAAGGTATAATTCATATCTTTTAGAGAAGCTGACATATTACCTTGCATATCATTATAAGTAATATTTGCGTGTTTTATTTCTAACGACTTTAATTTTAAAGCAAATTTAGTTGCAGAAGTATCTGCTGGTTGAACTGTAGCGGTATCTGTACTTGCTTTTGCAATATCCCAATTAGCTTTTCCATCTGTCATTACAATACCATTAATTTTTGGCTCGTCAATTACTAAAGAGTTTACTTGGTATTGATCTCCCCTAATTACACTTTTAATATTTAAATCAAAAGACAATTCTTTGATAAATGCCAACGTATCTCCCTTAAAAGGTTCAACATTTATAACACTCACATTTTGAATTTTAAATCTAAAATCAGGAAATGAACTAAACAAGGTTAAATCAAAATCTCCAAAATCTACTTTAGCATTTAAACTATTATTAGCCTCGTCTTTTACTATTTGAACGATTTTATCCTTAAAAATAAAAGGGGCAATTATTATTAAAACTAACAGTAATAAAAATGAAATTCCGCTCCATTTTAAAATTCTTTTAAATAAACTCTTTTTTACTTTAGGTTGTTCTGCGCTCATGATGATTTTAAATTTAATAAGTTATAAATTTATATAGATTTGTTTAATAACTAGCTTTTATTTTATCTTAAAATTGTTAATTATTGGTTTTTAAAATTCAATTCGAAATGAGTTCCTTGGTAATCTAAAAATTTGGTTTCCATCTAGTTGTTCTGTTAATGCTTCGATAACGATAACAAAGAGATTACTTTTTATTAATAGCCAATAGGCAAACCTGAATCATTATCTTATACTTGCATTTTATACTGATTCCCTTCCTTAGAGAATGAAATAATATTTCGCTATCTACTACTCCTTTAATTGGGTGTTTAAAACAATTTGTGAAGTGTTGATTTAAAGCCAGATTATGCATTAGAAATTGTAATGAGAGTTGAAAGCTTAATAAAACAGACACTTTTTTGACTGAAGCATAGTAACCACTATGATGAAGGAGAAAAAG